>JAFLSL010000262.1 GCA_022510985.1 Ruminococcus sp.
TAGTTTCAGTTCGGGAAATACTGCGTAGAATTCCGTTTATAAA
Source organism: Ruminococcus sp. (assembly GCA_022510985.1). Classification (GTDB taxonomy): domain Bacteria; phylum Bacillota; class Clostridia; order Oscillospirales; family Acutalibacteraceae; genus Ruminococcoides. The sequence continues at coordinate 44 of JAFLSL010000262.1, forward strand.
GCCTGCTGATTTTTGGAGCTTATGTTTTTTTGCAAGATTAACGCTTTCGTTGACCGCGGCACTTTCGGGAACCTTGTCCATAAATAAAAGCTGCAAAATTCCGAGACGAAGGATTATTTTAGTTTTGAGTTCAATTTTCCGTAAAGGAATTTTAGAATATTGCTTGATTATATAATCAAGGGTTAATTTACGCTCCAAAACTCCGTAGACGAGAGCCGACAAAAACGACGCGTCCAAATTATTTAATTTATTTTCTTTTATAGAATTATTTAAGGTCAGCGTCGAATAAGCACCGTCACGCTCCACAGAAAGCAAAACCTTAAATGCAAGATTTCTTGTGTTCATATCAGTTTCTTCTGTTTGCCATCATCAAAATTCTCAAAAGCTGTGCAATTGCAACCGCAGCGGAGGCAACATAAGTCATAGCCGCTGCCTGAAGGGTTCTTTTTGCACCTGTATACTCACCCTCGGATAACATTCCTGTTTCTTTGATACAGCTAAGTGCTCTTGCAGACGCGTTAAACTCAACAGGTAGCGTTGCTACAGTAAATAGTACGGATGCTGAAAATAAAACTATTCCGATATAAAGCAAAGGCTGCATAGCTGAGGTTACAAGTCCTAAGACAATTAAAATCCAGCTAAGCTTACTTCCGAGATTTGCAACCGGAAGAATCGCACTTCTGATTTTGTTAGGAACGTAACCTATCGCGTGCTGAACTGCGTGACCGGCTTCGTGGCAGGCAACTCCGACAGCAGCAATTGAGTTGGAATTATATACGGAATCGGAAAGTCTGATTACATTTGTTCTCGGGTCGAAGTGGTCGGTTAAGCTTCCCGAAACGCGTTCAATTTTTACACCGCTGACGCCGTTGTGCATAAGTACACGTTCAGCCGCCTGAACACCCGTAAGTCCGCGAGAATTGCGAATATTACTGTATTTTCTGAAAGTAGATTTCATACCGAACTGAACAATCAGCGTTAAAATAATGAATGGGAGCATAAAAAGAATGTCGCTCCAATTGTAGTAATAAAGGTAATTAAAATAACTCATAAAATCTGTCCTCAAATGAATTTGTCGCCGATATTAAGCGGATGTCCGAGCAAAAAAGTCTTACTGTCCATTCGTTTTTTTCCGTTTAGTTGCAGTTCCTTTATAACGAGTGAGCCTTCACCGCACGCTACGGTAAGCGGATTCAGGTCGATAACCTCGCCGGCGTTTCCGCTTTTTTTACATAAAAAAGTTGAATGAACTTTAATGTCCTTACCGTTTAAAGTTGAGGTGGCAACGGGCCATGTCTGAAGTCCGCGAACTTGGTTGTGAATCTCAAAGTTCGTTTTCGTCCAATCGATCGGACACATAGATTTTGTAATTTTTACGGTATAGGTAGCCTTACTGTCATCTTGCTTAAGAGGAGTAATTGAGGAATTTTCCAAACCCTCGAGCGTTTCCAAAAGCAAATCGGCTCCAAGCAAAGATAATCGGTCAAAAAGTTCGGCAGAGGTTTCATTTTCGCCGATTTCGGTTTCGGAAGTAAGCAAGATATCGCCCGTATCCATCTCCTCGCCCATAAACATAGTAGTAACTCCCGTAATCTTATCGCCGTTTAAAACGGAATGCTGAATAGGAGATGCACCGCGATATTTGGGAAGAAGAGAGGCGTGGACGTTTACACAGCCGTATTTAGGAATATCGAGAATGTCTTTTGGTAGAATTTTCCCGTAGGCTACGACTACAATTACGTCGGGATTAAGTTTTTTTAATTCTTTATAAGAAATTTCATCACGAAGAGTAGTCGGCTGAAAAACAGGAATATTATATTTTTCTGCACAGACTTTTACATCGGGCGGAGTTAAAAGCTGTTTGCGTCCGACAGGTTTGTCAGGCTGGGTATAAACCGCTAATATTTTATGGTAGCTTTCAGCGAGCTTTTCAAGCGTAGGCACGGCAAAATCGGGCGTACCCATAAAAACAATGTTCATACTTTATTCCTCGATATAACATTCATCGGCGAAGTCAAGTTCGCCGTTGTTGTACTTTTCAATTTCCTCGGGGAACAACATACGCTCGACCATAGTATTGTAAAGGACTCCGTTTAAGTGATCGAGTTCGTGGCAGAATGCTCTTGCTAAAAGTGCCTCGCCAGAAACGGTGAATTCTTTACCAAATCTGTCCTGAGCCTTTACGGTTACGCGGTACGGACGTGAGGCTATTCCCCATTTTCCGGGCAAGCTTAAACAGCCCTCAAGAC
>JAFLSL010000263.1 GCA_022510985.1 Ruminococcus sp.
CTAAAAAGTCGCAAATATCGGAATTTCCTTTGAGATAAACTATGTATCCTCCCTTTCTGCTTGCAATTTTAGGATTGATACTTAAAACTTCTATCTCCTTGATAAAGTGCATTATGTTTTCAGCTAAAGTTTTATGGGAAACCGAAAGCTCTAAATGGTAGCTTTTTTTAGGGTCGGTTACCGAACCGCAGCTTAAAAATACACCCCTTAAAAAACAGTTGTAAAGGTTTTCGTCCGTAAGATTAGCTCGATTTATTCTAAGCTTTATGTCCTTAGAGGTATGACCGAACTCTTCATAAATTCTTTTACATTCGTCAGGAATTATCAGAGAGAGTTTATACAAACGCAGTTTTGAGTTTTTGGATTTAGCATCACGGCTCTTTTCAATTATGGGCTGAAAAAGAGTTGTGATAAGAAACTCAAAACGCTCGGCTGAATATAAGTTTTCTGTTTTAAAAATTATTTCCCGGGAATTAAATCGAGCAGCAAACAGGAGCATACCATAACATTCACATAGCAGCTGCTCGTTAGTTTCGCTTTGCAGTTTAGCTAATTCGCACTTTACATCAGCAGAAAAAGACATTTTTACCTCTTAGTTTGTTCTCTTCTTTGCATCTCGGTGGAATACCGATGTTTTATAACCAAGCTCAAAAAAATGATTTTTAAGAGTTTCGGCAATTGCAACACTTCGATGCTGACCGCCTGTGCAACCTATTCCGACTACAAGCTCGGCTTTTCCCTCTTTTCTGTAAAGCGGAACCGAGTAGTCGAGAAAATCGGTCATTCTTTTTACAAATTCTCCTGTTTCTTCACAGCTGAAAACGTAGTCATAAACATCCTTATCAAGTCCTGTTTTCTCACGAAGCTCGGGGATATAGTAAGGATTTGGAAGGCAACGTGCGTCAAAAATTGTGTCGCAATCATTAGGAGCACCGTGTTTAAATCCAAAGGACATAAACGAAATGATGATGCCTTTTTCGCTGTTTCCAAGAAATATCTCGGTTATACGCTCTTTAAGAAGTTTTACGCTTACGTTAGTTGTATCTATCGTATAATCGGCAATTTTTTTAAAAGGAGCAAGATAGGAAACCTCTAAGTCAAGAGCACTTTCAATACTGTTATCGAGAACAACATCAGCCAGGGGATGGCGGCGGCGTGTTTCCTTAAAGCGAGTTACAAGGACGTTTTCCTTAGCGTCAAGAAATAATAGGCTGAAGGGCTTATGCTCTTCTTTAAAGCTCATTATATCATTATAGAGAGTGTTTAGATTTTTACCGCCTCGAACATCTATAACGACCGCCACACGTTTCATAGCGTTATCGGTAGAGGTTTCGCATAGGTTATAAAAGGTTTTCAACAAGGTTGTCGGAAGATTATCTACACAATAAAATCCGATATCCTCGAGTGCGTGAAGGGCACACGTTTTTCCTGCACCGGAAAGTCCGGTAATAATAACAAATTCCATAGTATAATTCTAATCAAGAAATATAACTTCTTTTTGCAAGTCATATCCTGTTTTTTCCTTAACTGTTTTTTGAATATGTGAAATGAGATTTTTTACATCTTTAGCCGTAGCAGAGCCTGTATTGACAATAAAGCCGGCGTGTTTCGGGGAAACCTGTGCCCCTCCGACAGACGCACCCTTAAGACCGCACTGTTCAATTAAAGCACCGGCAAAGTTACCCTCGGGACGTCTGAAAACAGAACCGGCTGACGGGTACTCTAAAGGCTGTTTATCCTTACGTCTGCCCATATAATCGTCCATACGTGCTCTTATTTCATTTCGGTTATCACTCGTAAGATTTATTGTAGCTCCGATAATTGTGAAACCGTTTTCTTTGTAAATGCTGTGACGATAGCCGAATTTAAGATTTTCTGCTTTAATTGTTCCGAGCTTTCCGTTTTTATCGATATGAGTTACGCTGTAGACAACGTCTTTCATCTCTCCGCCGTAGGCACCTGCGTTCATAAAAACGGCTCCTCCGACTGAACCCGGTATTCCCCACGCAAATTCAAGCCCCGAAAGACTTTTGTTTTCAGCCTCACGACAAAGTCCGGCAAGCGTTACACCGGCTGAGCAGTAGAGCGTTGTATCATCAAGAGTATCTATCTTACAAAAATCGCCTTTAAGCTTGATAACAGCTTTATCAAGTCCGTCGTCATTTACTAAGACGTTACTGCCTTTTCCTAAAACTATGTACTCTATTTTATTATCGTTTAGATATTTTAAAATTTTCGAAAGTTGAGAAGTATTCTCTACTTCGAGATAAATTCCTGCATTAC
>JAFLSL010000264.1 GCA_022510985.1 Ruminococcus sp.
TTTGTGGCAGGTAATCTTTCCGTCGGAATCAACCGTGGCAATAGATTTATCGGAGCTTGTCCATTTTATAGCCTTTTTAGTTGTATTAATATAATTTTTTACTGTTAGCGAATATCCCGCATATCCTGTTCCGCTTGCAGGAATCAGGAGCTGATTGCCCTTAATTTTTATATAGCTTTTGTGAACGTAGCCTTTTTTGCCTGATTTAAGCTTAACCTTGTACCAACTTTTGTTGTAAGGTCTTGAGTTTAAAATAGTAAATTTCGTTTTCTTTTTGAGAGTTTCGACAACGCCGTAGGATGTACCGGTACCCTTTCTCACATTGAGTGCATCCGTATTTACATATGCAGTTATTCCTGACGCCGCATCGGCGGAAATCACGGCACAAGCGGAAACTACAACAATCATCAAAATTGTGACCGATATTCTTTTTATCGCCTTCATACCTTCACTCACCCCTCATCATCAACTTCAAAATCTAACCAAATCAATATTATTTTATCATAAAAGAATTAAAAATTCAAATTAAAATCCTGTAATCAATTTGAAGGAGGATTTTTAAAAATCCTGTTTCTTATTGTAGTTATATATCGCACAACTAAAATCGTGATGCACTTATCATATACAACAAACACTAATTCAGCGACAGCTAAAAACGCCCACGGAATGTAAAAGCCGAGTAAGGTGAATTCTTCATCGGGAATAGCAAGAACAAATTTGCACACGGAAAACGCGGCTATCATACATACGGTAAAAAGTGCGTACTTTATAACATACTGCAAAATGCGTGATTTTAACTTTTCTATTCCGCTTTTTGCTATCGGATAAAAACCAAAAAACGCTATAAAATAGGCGACGCTCTCTTTATCGCCTGCTAAAAAAAGCGAAAGAATTGAAACAGACACATAGGCAGCTATCGCCCATTTTTCGCCTAATTCAATTACAACCGCAACGAGCAGAATGCCCGCAAAGCACGGGAAAGCGTAGGTTGCGACAGGAACTATTCCCGTTGAAATCATAAGCACTAAAGCTAAAGCACAAATAAGTCCGCAAAACGCCACACGAAATGAATCCTTCATCAGAAAGTACCGCAGCAGCCTCTGCAAAGGCAATTAAGGCACATTGCACCTGCACAGATATCACATATTCCGCACTCATTACCTGTTGTTCCCGCAGTATTATAACCGCCGAAACCGTAGGCTTGCTGACGGCTCATATTATTGAGTGCCTGACGGTATTCCATATTATTAGGCTCCATCTGGCACGCACGCTGAAAATGCTGCACTGCCTGCTGCATCCAGCCACGGCGGAAGTAACACATTCCGCGTAAGAAATACCACTCCGCACTATGCTCTAATCCCGCTTCACTGTCGAGAATTCTCTCCGCCTCGTCCAAGCGGTTTTGCTGAATTAAGGAACGCACGTTAGCGTAATGTGAGGACGGATTTGAATATGCTCCCGAATATGACGAGCCTGCACCGCCGCTCTTGCGGGAGTTCATAATATAATCATACGCCTCGTTAACTTCCTTCATCTTCTCCTCTGCAACATCTGCGAGGGGACTGTCAGTGTAGTTATCGGGGTGATACTTTTTCGCAAGATTACGATAGGCTGCTTTTATTTCACTTTCACTCGCACTCGGTGATACGCCTAATACTTCATACGGATCTTTCATATGCTACCTCTGATTTCTCAATTATTTCGGACTGAACAGTCGGCAGTCCCTTTAAAATTACGTTATCAATTATGCCTTTAAAATCGACTAATTCAAGCAGATTATACGCCTCAAAGGTCATCGCCAATGACTGCGAAAGGTTGTTTTTCATAACGTCAAGTCTGTTTTCCTTATACATTTTAAACGGGTTAAAGTTACCCGATTTACTGTCTTTTTCAAAGTCGTCCACGGCATCGATAAGGTAGATAAAGCGTCCCAGCCCGTAGCCGATTTGGCGGTAAATTCGGCTTTCGTTTCCGCTGCCCTCAAGCTCGAGTATTGACGCAAGAAACTTTGCTGTCGGGTCAGCAGCCATATCAAGACCGCACTCGGGATTTTCTTCGGCTTTCTGCTGGCTTTCAAGCATTTTCTGAGCAAGTCGATCAAATTCGGGATATCGCCTTGCAGCTTTCTTTCTCCAACGCGACAAAATCGGCTTAAACGTTTTTAACAAAGCACGCTTTAAAAAACCGCTGTCGTTAATATCGTCGAGAATTTTATAGTACGAAAGTATAATATTAACCGCTGACGCTTTACTAAGAGCATCATCCACGCATTTGCAAAATCC
>JAFLSL010000265.1 GCA_022510985.1 Ruminococcus sp.
GTTTATTGCTCTGACCGAGGAACATTCTCGCGTAGGAACTCAGGCTCTCGACATAACGACGCTGCCCCTCTGCGTATATTGTATCAAACGCAAGCGAGCTTTTTCCCGAGCCTGAAAGTCCCGTAATTACAACAAGTTTGTCGCGTGGGATACCGACATTTATATTTTTTAAATTGTGCTGGCGTGCACCTTTTACAATAATTTTATCCTGTGACATATTTACTCTCCAAGTTTAACATATGAGTATATTATAAACATTTGTGCGAAAAAATGCAAGGCTTTTTATGGCAAAAAGATAACGCCGAATGTATCGACGTTATCTCTGTTAATAAATTATTCCTCTTCTGAGATTTCGGTTTCTTCTTCCCACTCAAAGGTACCATTCATAACCTTTTCAAAATCTTCGTTGTGCATTTTCTCTTTTTTAATAAGATACTTTGCGATTTCGTGGAGTTTGTCAATATTCTCATTGAGCAGGCTTTCAGCCTTTGAGTACGCGTCCTTAACAATTTTAAGGACAACTGCATCAATCTTTGAGGCGGTTTCTTCGGAATAGTCCTTAACGTGACCCATATCCTTTCCGAGAAATACCTGTCCGCTGTCCTGACCGTAGGCAATCGGACCAAGCTCGTCGGTCATACCGTATTTTGTAACCATACTGCGAGCTGTTTTTGTAGCTCTTTCAATATCGTTTGAAGCTCCTGTCGAAATATCGTCAAGGGCAATAGACTCTGCAACACGTCCTCCTAAAAGAACAATAATATCCTCAAACATCTCGTTACGCGACATATAGGATTTATCCTCGGTAGGAAGCGGCATTGTGTAACCGCCTGCCATTCCTCGCGGAATAATCGAGATTTCGTGGACAGGGTCCTGAGTTTCGCATACATGGAACAAGATAGCGTGACCTGCCTCGTGATAAGCGGTAAGCTTCTTTTCCTTATCGGACATAACCTTGCTCTTTTTCTCAGCACCCGCAACAACCTTAATTGTTGCCTCCTCGATTTCCTTCATTGTAATAGCCTTTTTATCGGCACGAGCAGCGAGCAAAGCCGCCTCGTTAAGAAGATTTTCGAGGTCAGCACCAGTAAAGCCCGCAGTAGTTTTTGCAATAACTCTGAGCTTTACATCAGGAGCTAAAGGTTTCTTTCGAGCGTGAACCTTTAAGATAGCCTCACGTCCGTTAATATCAGGATAGCTTACGATAACCTGACGGTCAAATCGTCCGGGTCTCATAAGTGCGGGGTCGAGAATATCGGGGCGGTTGGTTGCGGCAATCATAATTACGCCCTCGTTTGCTCCGAAACCGTCCATCTCAACAAGCAGCTGGTTTAATGTCTGCTCACGTTCGTCGTGACCGCCGCCGAGGCCTGCACCTCTTTGGCGACCTACTGCGTCAATTTCATCTATAAATACTATACAAGGAGAGTTTTTCTTTGCCTGGTCAAATAAATCTCTGACACGCGACGCACCCACGCCGACAAACATCTCAACGAAGTCGGAACCTGAAATCGAGAAGAAAGGAACTCCTGCTTCTCCTGCAACAGCACGTGCCAGCAAGGTTTTACCTGTTCCCGGAGGTCCGACAAGCAATACACCCTTAGGAATACGTGCTCCGAGTGTGTTGAATTTTTCGGGAGATTTTAGGAACTCTACAATTTCCTCAAGCTCTTCCTTTTCTTCGTCAGCACCCGCAACGTCCTCGAAGGTAGTCTTTCTCTTTTCGTCATTGGTATTTTTTATCTTCGCCTTACCAAAGCTCATTTCCTTTCCGCCGAGTCCGCCGGCTCCCATACGTTTCATTATAAAGAACCAGAAAACTATTATTAAAACAAAAAGAATAATAGTAGGCAGAATATTCATCAAGAACGAGTTATCCGTTCTGCGGATAAGGTCGTAGGTCATACCCTTATTGAGTTTTTCGTACCCTTTTATATCTGCACGAAATTCCTCGGGGTTTGCAATAGTTCCGTTTACTACTGTTTTTTTCTTATCATTAAGGGTAATTTTAATTGCACCCGTGCCGTAGTTCAATTGGTAATCCGCAACCTTACCCTTTTGGAAATATCCCACCATCTCAGAGGTTTTCGCCGCATCAGCTTTTTGCTGAGAATTAAACAGCAAAGTAACGAGAAGAATAACAACAATCGGGATAGCGATGTACATTATAAGACTGCGTGTTTTCTTTTTATTATCCAATACTTAATCACTCCTTCATTTAGTATTGTATTTTAATAAAAATATATTATGAATAAATTTCAGGCTTTAAAATTCCGACATAC
>JAFLSL010000266.1 GCA_022510985.1 Ruminococcus sp.
CGCTTGAATGGGGTTCAAGAGGCCGCAGGTTCGACTCCTGTCACTCGGACCATAACTGAACACCAATTTTGATACTATTGGTATTAAGATTGGTGTTCAATTATTTTCATTATGATGAGATGGATATTAATTTGAATTTTGAGGAAAAAATTATGAAAAAGTATAAAATAGCTGCTATATTGATGATTATTCATGGATTGTTTATGGAGATTGGCGGATGTATTTGTCTTATCCCCATATTTATCTTTGGAAGTAATAGGTTTGATATTAATCAATACTTTTCTTTTATTGTTCCATTTTTTCAGGAGAACATGAATTTAATGATTATTATGGGAGCAATTTATGGAATAGGTAGGGTTATTGGAGCTATCGGATTATGGCGAAACAGAATATGGGGATTAGTTCTATCAATTATAAACTGCATTATTACCATAGCCTTAATGATGTTTATGCTACCTGCCGGAATTATGGACGGAATATTCGCAAGCAGTGCGTTAATTCTCATTTTGATAGAGTATTTTGGAAATAAAAAAATTGTTGAATGACTTCTTGCTTATCTTGACGTTGATTATATAAATAACTTACAAATTATATATTTCATATCAAAAAGGGGTAAACCAAAGCGGTTTACCCTTTTTTGATTTTACTATAACTTAATAATACCAAGTGAACCGAGCAATAATACGAACAGCATTATCGGGGCTATTACTTTGACCATTACTATATATAACGTCTTTCGTCCGAATTTTTCTCCGTTCTTTGTCGCCTCGTCTATAATCGTTTTGGGTTTAACTATCCAACCGATAAGTATGCACGTACAAATTGCAAGAACCGGCATCAGTATATTGTTACTAAGGTAATCGGCAATATCGAGCAACTGAGCTGTTACTCCGTTCGGGAGCGAAAATTCGAAGTAGAAGAGATTGTATCCCATACAAATTACAACGCCTAAAACAAGGGCAACAACTCCCTCGATTGCGGTCGCCTTTTTTCTTGTAATGCCTGATTTATCTATCATTCCCGAAACTACTGCTTCGAGTATGGACATTGAACTTGTCAATGCTGCGAAAAGTACCATTAAGAAGAAGACACAACCGATTACTCTTCCTACTATTCCCATTTCAGCAAAAATTTTCGGAATGGCAACAAACATCAACCCCGGTCCTTGGGACATTCCTTCCTCTCCGAGAAAAACGTAAACGGCAGGAATAATCATTACGCCCGCGAGGAAAGCAACAATTGTATCGAAAATTTCAATCCGGTTTACGGATTTCATAAGATTGCTTTTGTCTTTAAAATACGAACCATAGGTTACCATAATTCCCATTGCAACGCTTATGCTGTAGAAAAGCTGTCCCATAGCGTCCATTGTAACAACGAGAAAATCGTGGGCGGTTATACCCTCTAAATTCGGAACAACATATACGAGAAAACCATCTATACCTGTTCTTCCGCCTGTTTCGGCACTGCCTTTTAAGGTTAACGAATAAATTGAAATTCCTACAACAAATAAAAGCAAAACAGGCATAAGAACTTTTGAAAGAGCCTCGATACCTTTATTTACACCGCGGTAAACTACCACACAAGTTGCAGCAAGGAAAATCAGGTTATACACTATCGGTTCAAAAGGGCTGGAAATAAAGGTTGTAAAATAGCCGTCCGCAGACGCCTCAAGACCTTGCCCCGTGATAAAGGCAACAAAATATTTAAGCACCCAACCGCCGATAACACAATAATAAGGCATTATCAAAAACGGTATAGCACTTGCAATACTACCGAGCCAACCCCAGTTTTTGTTAAGCTTGCCGTAAGCCGTAAGACAGCTCTGGTGGGTTTTTCGTCCTATAGATACTTCCGAAACAAGCAGAGTAAATCCGAATGTTAACGCAAGCACAAGGTAAATTACGAGAAAAAGTCCGCCGCCATCCTTAGCAGCAAGATACGGAAATCTCCAGATGTTACCAAGTCCGACTGCTGAACCTGCCGCCGCAAGAACAAACCCGATTGAACTTGAAAAAGAATTTCTTTTATGTTCCATTTTTACCCTCATTTTGGCGGTAAACCCACCATAATCTAAAATATTTACGGACATTCTACCATACCTAACTCTGATTTTCAATTGGAATAAAATACAAATTATATTGCTCTGTTTTGTGTATTTTTTTGAAAACTGAAGGAGAAAGTAAAATTTAGAATATCCGATTTAGGGATTTGCCTGACGTACCTTCTTCTTTAGAAAACTTCCACCTCGCCTATTGGGACGTGTG
>JAFLSL010000267.1 GCA_022510985.1 Ruminococcus sp.
AGGTCTTCTTTAGCCGCCAGATCAAGAGCCTTTTCAGCTGACATAATACCGAGCTGTTCGCCGCTAGCACTGATTACACGCAGTTCATTATCACGGATATCCTCGTTGATCTGAATTTCATGCTTACCGATAACAAAGCACCTCCAAAAAAATATAAAAAACAAATGCGGACAGAAATCCGTCCGCATCGAAATACAAATAAACACAGCAAAGCTGTAGCTTAAATAAGTATTACCCGTGCAGACGACACCCCACAGGTGAAGACATTTCTGTCTTTCTTTATTTTACCAATTGATTATATACCATTAAATTTTATTTGTCAAGCATTTATTCTAAACATTTGTAAATAAGCTGTGCAATTCTTTCAGAAGATTTACCGTCAAGATCATCAAAGAACATATTTCTGAAACGCTCGATTTTTTCTGTTTCAAAATCTTCCTCTTTAATAGCCTGAAGCAATGTATAAAGCGAAGTACAGATTTTACCGGGAATATAAAGCTTAAAGTCAAAATAGAAATCTCTTGACTTAATATAAGCCTGTAAATCATACGCATAGAAAAGCATCGGTATATTTAAGAGTGATGCCTCAAACACAAGAGAAGAATAATCGCTTATTATGACATCAGAAATAAACAGAAGGTCGTTGATTTCCGTACTTTCGGAAAGGTCAATAACTCTATCCTTATACTCCTCCGGTATGGGATGCTTTTCAGTGATAAAGGGATGGTGCTTGATAATTACAGCATAATCCTCTCCGAGAGTTTCGCATACCTCGTGTAAATCAAAAAGCTCCATCGGATATCTTGCACTCTGCTTTAAATCACCCCTGAAAGTAGGTGCAAAGAGAATAATTTTCTTATCCTTAAAATTAGGATGCTCGCTATAGAACTGCTCTCTGAAGTTGTTTTTATACTCCTCGTCAAAGAATATATCTGTTCTCGCAATACCGGTAGGTATAATATTTTTAGTTGAAATACCAAAGCCTTCCGAATGGCATTTACGACAAAATTCTGAGCTTACTGTTACGTAATCGTAAGAACGATGCATTCTCGTTGCCTGTGGAGAACCTTTAGGCTTACCGATTCGTGTAAATCCAAAGGTTTTAAACGCACCGCAAGCGTGCCAAAGCTGTATAACTTTTGTTTCAGGTTTCAAATCAATAAGATGAATTTGCGGGGTGTATTCATCTAAAATAATAACTTTACTTGTAGCACAAACCTCAGCAAAATCATCGATTTCTTTTCTTGTCATATATCTGAAGGATTTTGTGTTAAACAAGAAATTAATGTCGAGATTTTTGTCGTCTTTAATCTTATTATAAACAAACTCAAAGTTACCCGAAAGATCTTCTCTTCTTGCTGAGAAGAATGTAATCTTATTCGGTTGAACTTTCTTATGCTTTTTATGCTTATATTTACGTCTTATAAGACTTCTCTTATAGCCGTCCATTGTAAGATTTTCTCTGGAAACCTTTGAACAGCGGTAGATAATATATGACACCATTCTGACAAGCTTGTTTTCAGATTGAATCTTTGAAGGCATATTTTTGAAACCGGTAAAGGTTAAAAGTGCCTCAATAACAAAAAACGGAATAAGACAAATCGAGAACACAAGAGTAATAAGCTTTATAAAGCTATCCAAGAAGGAAACAAAAGAACCTTTTCGATTATTTGAAACAATTTTTTCAGGCTTCGAGGTAATTGAAAAATGATTCTTTTTATCCTCAATTACAAAGAATTTTTTATCCTGAACAAATTCCTCCGGGGTTACATTTATCGGAACCTTTTCCTCGTAAAAATCCGCAAAGCTTAAATTAAAATAAAGGTCAAAGGGCAGTCCCTTTCCTCTTGTTTTCCAGAAAACATAATCCAAACGGTAAGTATATACTCCCGAAAACATACACTTACCTTCTATATAAGTAATGTCCTGAAAGCGAATAACTAGCGGAATACGTCTGTCTTCCTCTCCGTTATCAAAATATAAAATAACCTTCGGTGTTGAAAGGAATTTTGAATTTATAGATTTATCGATAAACTCACCTGATAAATCTATAGTCATAGATTGCTTTTCAACTACAAGACTGTTAATTTTAATCTTATACTGCAATTAATACTCCCCCGTATTTATCTAACCAAATTATAGAATTTTTCAACTGCTGCATCTACTGGATAATCCTTGCCGTAAACAGACGAAGAACCTGCAACAAATATATCTGCACCCTTTTCACGCATTTCACCGCAGTGATCCCAGCTGACATTACC
>JAFLSL010000268.1 GCA_022510985.1 Ruminococcus sp.
ACGTTGAAATGTTCAGTAAATTTTACGAGGGCGGCGGAGAAGAATTTGAGCCGTTCTCGCTTAAAAGTAAATATATAAAAATCAAGGAGGAAAAATAAAATGTTTGAAAATGGTATGTTTTTTGCACTTGTAGGTGCTTCTATCGCTACTGCTCTCGCAGGATTCGGCTCCGCTAAAGGTGTAGGCGGTGCTGCACAGGCTTCTATGGGAGTTCTTTCGGAGGATTCTTCTAAGTTCGGTAAGATGCTCGTTTTAACGCTTCTTCCGGGTACACAGGGACTTTACGGCTTTATCGTAGGTTTCCTTATTCTTGTTAACTGCGGTGTGCTTGGCGGTGCTGTTCCGACAACTGCACAGGGACTTGCTTTCTTAGGTGCTTCTCTGGCTATTGGTATCGGTGGTATGGTATCAGGTTTTGCTCAGGGTAAGGCTGCCGTTTCGGGTATTGCTATGAGTGCTAAAGATGACAGAAACTTTTCAAAAGCTATGGTATCGGTAACACTCGTTGAGATTTACGCTCTTCTTTCCTTTATCGTATCTCTTCTCGTAGTTATCTCTGTACCTGCATTAACCATTTAATGCAAAATAATCGAAAGGTGGTGTCTGTATGAACGGTGGCGAAAAAATCTTAAACCGAATAAAAGCAGACTGTGATGAAAAAGTAAATGAAATACTTCAAAAGTCAAATGAAGAATGCTCAAAAATTCTTTCGCAGGCTGAAATACAGGCGGAAAAATCGTCGAAAGCAATTACTGAAAAAACAACATCAAAGTTAACTCAAATTAAAAATTCCTCAAAAAGCCGTGCTGAACTTGAAATCAGAAACGCTCTTTTGAGAAAACGCAGAAATGAGATTGACAAAACAATAGATGAAGTCGAAAAGTATTTACTGGGATTAAATGACGAAGAGTATTTTTCATTTATTTATAAGCTTGCAGAGAACCTAAAAGGTAAGACCGGAGAAGTATTCCTGAATAATAATGATTTAAGACGTCTTCCCTCTGACTTTGAAACTAAAATTAATAGTTTGGGACTTGATGTTACTGTAAGTAATAAATCGGTAGATATTGTAGGCGGTTTTATATTAAAAAGCGGCGATATTGAAGAAAATATGGCTATTGACGCTCTTATTATGTCAAAACGCGATGCACTCGAGGATATGATTAACCGCGAGTTGTTTAAGTAGGAGGGTTCTATGGTATTATCTTATGAATTTTCCATCGGTTCTGTAAGGGCAAGAGAGAAAAATCTTCTTACATCTTCTGATATCGAACAGATGCTATCCTATAACAATACATCTGATTTAGCTCGTTTTTTAAACGATAAGGGCTATGGTGACGGAGAAACCATAGACGAAATACTAAAAAATCGTACAGATAGTGTTTGGGAATATTTAAGAAGCGTTGTCCCCGATTTTAGTATATTTAATCCATTTTTAATTGAAAACGACACACATAATTTCAAAGTTATTCTTAAAGGAATTATGTCGGGAAGAAAACGCGAGGAGCTTTTTTTAGAGCCTTGTACAATTGAAACAGATATATTAAAAGAGGCTGTAGAGCATAAAAAATTCAACCTTCTTCCCTACTGGCTTAACAACTCTGCCAAGCAGGCGTATGAAATTATCACTCATAAAACTGATGCACGTGAGTGTGACGCTGTTATTGACAAAGCTGCTATGGAGCAGATGCTTGAGTTATCAAAGAAGTTTACTTCAAACTTTATAAGTGACTATTTTAATACATTAATATTTTATAACAATATTAAAATTGCTATAAGAAGCTCTAAAACTAAGGTCGACGCTGATTTCTTAAATAAGGCGTTATGCGATGTTAACGAATTCAGAAAAAGCTCTGTAATTACTGCGACCTTAAAAGGCACAGACTATCTGCTTGATGAGCTTTCAAAATACAGCGAATACGACTGTAAGACAGCTATCGAAAGTTACAAGATATCTCCGTCTGCTTTTGAGAAGTTTGTCGACGATAAGCTTATTAAAATGGCAGTTGAAAGCTGCAAGAGAGCAAGCGAGGGACCTGAACCGCTTATTGGATATTACCTAGGCTTTGAGGTCGAGAAAAAGGTTATCCATATTATTGAAAGCGGCATAAGAACCGCTACGGATAAAGAAATTATCAGAGAAAGGTTGCGTGAGGTCTATGGCTAAAAACATTGCTGTTATCGGCGATAGCGAGAGCATAAAGGGATTTTCAGCAATCGGACTTGATATTTTCCCTTGCGATAATCTTGAAGAAGCCTC
>JAFLSL010000269.1 GCA_022510985.1 Ruminococcus sp.
GTTGCCCTTTGTCCACGCACTCGCAACATTAGGCATAGCCGCCGTGCCAAACGCCTGAGTAACCGCAGTTACAAGCTGCATAAGCGGTAAAGCCGCTCCGTAACAGCCCCACAAGGCGGTATGGAGCGTGATTTTATCGTGATTTTTAGAAATTTGGTCGGATAAATCAACACCCATATTCTTGTACTGAGCGATAATCTCATTTCCGTTGGTTATCGAAAGACTATAGAGAACATTTTGAATTACTGCAGAGTCAACCAAGGTGCCGATATTCATAACCAAAGCAGTTAATCCAATCGGAATAGCGGTTTTGAACATTCTTACAAATGTTTCTTTTTTGGTACGAGCCTCAACGGAAGTTTTGTAATACTCCTCGGGAATACCGTCTCCGCCGATTTTATAGCGAAGATAGAGAAAGATAAAACACGCTATACTTCCAAGCACGATACCTGAAATTGCTCCCGCAACGGAGAAGGACATAATCGTGTACATAGCATCAAGTTCAGCGTTCTTTCCCGAAAACGCAAGTCCGAAAACAGTACCTGTTGCCTTATAGCCGTCGCTTCCGATTTTCATAATTACGTAGGCTATTCCAAGCCCGAAAATAAGCTTTGAGCCTGCCTCAATAACCTCGGAAATAGCGGTCGGGAACATATTTCGCTGTCCCTCGAAATATCCGCGGTAAATCGACACAAGGCAACCGAACAGAATAGCCGGAGAAAGCATCAGCATCGCGTACAGAGAGTACGGAGAATTGATTACTCTGATATAGAAAAAGCTGGAGCAAAACATTATAAGGAAACAAACCGTTCCGGTAATTGTAAAGAACGGAATTGAAACCTTATGTATCATCTTGACATCATTATAGCGTTTTTGCGATATGCTTTCAGAAATGAGTCTTGAAACAGCAATCGGAAAACCAGCAGTGGCAATAGTGAACAACGGTATATAAATTTCATAAGCGTTGCTGTAAAGTCCTGTGCCTATTGCAGCATAGCTGTCGCCGAAATAGGCATATAGGTTGCTTATCATAATTTTATCGACAAAGCCTAAAACCTTGACGATAATCATACTCATTGTCATTACCGCCGCACCTTTGAGGAAAGTTTGTGAGGCGTCGCTGTTTGCATTTTTTATAGCATTATATTTTTTTGACACTAAGTATCACCTTAAAAGTTTATTTAGCAGTTTCTTCTACGGGATTGCCGCAATTAGCACAGAATTTAGCATCTTTCTGAATCTCTTCGCCGCAGGACGAGCAGACAGACTTTGAGCTTGGAATTGCTGTTCCGCAGGTTGAACAGAACTGTGCGTTTTTGTTAAGCTTTTCACCGCACGCGGGACATGATACATAGCTTTTTGCACTTGCGAGGATATTTTCGATATCTTCTATATTCTGCTTAACACTGGTGATTTCGTTTTTAATATCAGTAATTTCATCGTCCGACGCGTTATTATAAACAGCCTCGCCGAGAGCCTGATACTGCTTGTTAAGCTCACCCCTCATACTTGCAAGAGAAATTCTAAGCTTTGATAAGTCGAAAATTTCTCCAGCCTTTTTTGATACAACGGAAGCAGCAGACTTTGCGTTTACTACTACATCATCAAAAATTGCCATTATAAACACTTCCTTTTAAAAATTTTATTTATTATATCACTCAAAAATTTAAAATTCAATAATTTAAAAACCTTTTATACATTTTTGATAAAATGTATAAATTTCATCTTTGCGTTTAAGCTGTTCATCATATCTGCTTATATATTCATATGGATATTTAAAATTAAATATACGCTCAAGGTGGTTAATATATGGATTTTTTAGCTTTGTAACAGCCCCTGCACCGCAACCGAGAATTGTATGGGTTTCGTCCATCACATAGATATTATAAAAGCTTTCAAAGCCTTTTTTAGACCAGCCGGTGTTTTCAAGATTGCCGACCATTCGGCTTTGGCGGTAAAGATAGTATGGATTATAAAGCTCTGATTTAAGCTTTTCTTCAGCATAGCTTAGCATTTTTGCAGTTCTTTCAGCGTCGGCTTTATTAATCTCGGTACCGTCCTGAGTTAAGGTTGAGCTTCGTTTCATTGAAAGCGTATGTACGGTTATGCATTCAGGGTTAAGCTCGCAGATTCTATCGAGAGTCGCTTTAAAACTTTCGACGCTGTCACCGGGAAGTCCTGCAATTAAATCGGTATTTATCGAGTTAAAGCCGATTTTTCGTGCAAGATTATATGCGTCAATTGTCTGCTTTGCTGAA
>JAFLSL010000027.1 GCA_022510985.1 Ruminococcus sp.
GTTTTCGAGTTTCATCTGTGTGAATGCGATAGCCGACTGTGAGCCGTTTTTGCACGCGAATTCCTGAACATCAAAACCTTCGTAATCTTTAACGCTGTTATACAGAACATACACGCGTTGCTTATTGTCGGTACAAAGTCCTTTAAATCCGTCATAAACCGCAGCAACCGTATAAGTTTTATTAAAAAGCTTAAAAGGTTTTCCGACAGCGTCTGTATTGAGATAAAGCTTAAGTGCCAAATCCTTGCTTATTACAACGCTGTTTTCGTCAAGGTTTTCCACGTTAATTTTATAATTCTCAAAAAATCTTTCATTAACGAGTACGGGTGTAACGGTGTTGTTTCTTACTTCTACTTTCTCCGCCTCAGCACAGAATGAAAGTGTCGGCGTACCAACATAGATTTCGTTTATTCTTTCATCTATTTCAACTGCTTTTGAAACGGTAAACGGCTTTATATTTGATGACGCGTCGTAGTTAATCTGAGTAATCGATGGGGTATTATTCAGAACGATAAAGGCTGTAAAAATAATGGAACAAAGTGATAAAACAGCTAAAACGCTCAGAACAATAGAAATGCTTTTATTCCTCATCAAACTCCTCCTCAACAACATAAACCCTGTCGCCGTCAGAGATGCTTTTTGAGGTCGAATATACAAGCTGAAGGCTGGTCGTAAAGAAGTCGCCGCCCCCGTTCGATACCTCGTAGTAAAGTTCATCGCTTCCTGTTATAACAACGTCCATTTGGTAAACATACGCCTCATCGCTGTCATCGTTAATTCTATGGGCATAGTAAAAGGTTCCCGTATCGCCCTCAACAGTAAGCACCGATTTAGGCACAAGATATTTGTTGTAAATTCGTGTATTTCCTTTCAAATCGCTCAAAACCGCCTCGCAGGTTTTAACCTGAGGTAAAAGCATTCTGTCGATTGTTTCAGAAAAATATGTTAAAATCGCTACTACTGCGAAAAATACTACGGCAGTCGTTATAGCTATTTTTTTAAGTTTCTTTCTCATATGTCCTCCTTATAGTTTGTCAGACGATGTAAACGGTGAACGAATATCGTTTTCGCCGTAAAGGTAAATCAAAAGCGGCGGTATCATAAACATCACTCCGCAAGCGAAAATTACTCCGTAGTCGGAGTCCGCGATATCGGCAAGCGTTATCGAAAGCGGATACATACCTTTGTCCGAAAAGTAAATCATAGGTTGTTCAACGGCACTCCAGCTGTCTATAAATGTTAAGAGCGTAAGTGTTACAAGTCCGCCCTTAATTTGCGGGACTATTATACGTGTAAAAATTTTAAGGTACGATGCTCCGTCAATTCTCGCCGCCTCAATCGAAGAGTAGGAGATGTATTTTATACTTTGTCTTAATAGGCATATTCCGAACGCCGAAAATGTTCCCGGCAAAATAACCGACATAAAGCTGTTGAGAATGTTGAGTTTGTCGAGAACAATGTAGTTCGGAACAAGCGTTACCTGCAGCGGTAAAATGAGCAAAACTATATATATGAAAAACAGCTTATCCCGAAACGGAAATTTCAGCTTAGCAAACGCAAATGCCGCGAGCGACGAAAAAACGACTTGCATAATTACGGTAGGGAAGGTGATTATTACAGAGTTCCAGAACTTAAGCAGATACTCGGGACGTCTGAAAAACACCTTATAAAACTGCTCCAATGAAAACATATTCGGTATTAAATCAACCGATTTAAATGTTTCGTTTGAGAAGTTTAAGATATTTTCAATCTCACTTGACTGCATAAATGAGCTTGCCAGCATATATATCAAGGGAAAAAGGAATATAACAGTCAGCAAAACCAGCAGTATATATTTTAAAACAGATTTAGTCTTTTTCATTTTGAACCTCATTCAAGATGACTGCGTTTTCTCTCAAATTTAAAGAATACTAAAAGTATCGCGATAATAAATACAGAGAGAATTATTGATGCAGCGGAAAGCCTCGGGTAGTTAAGATTGTAGTAGTTGTTGTTTACGAAATTCTGCATAAAGTAAACGTGTTCGTTCGGATAATCGCCGAACAGTGCGAAAACCTCGCGGTAGATTTTGAACGAATATATAAGCTCCATAAGGAACACGAAGAAAATCGTCGGAACAATATTCGGAATTTTAATGCGTGTAACTATCGTAAAAGCGTTTGCACCGTCGAGCCTTGCACTTTCAACATACGCATCGGGAATATTAGCAAGCCCCGCGGTAAAAAGAATTACGCAAAATCCGCAGTATTTCCACACGAAAATTATTATAATCATTACCATTGAAAACGGAGAATTAAAGAACTCTATGCTTTCAAGTCCGACAACGTTCAGAAGTCCGTTTACCGCTCCGTAATCCTCAAAAAACACCTGCCAGACTACAATCAGAGATGCCACGGGAATTACCACGGGAATTAACAACGCACTCCTGAAAAACGACGAGAGCTTTTTAAATGAATTTAAAAACAAAGCTATTAAAAAGGAAATTACCATCAAAAGCGGAATTGCGGTTAAGGTGAAAATCGCCGTGTTTTTCAAAGCAAGCGTAAACGAATAGTTTGAAAACAGGTCGATATAATTTCCGAGTCCGACAAACTGACCGCCCGTAAAAAGGCTTTCTATAAAGCAGATTATGTAGGGGATAATATAGAATACCGTTACGCCTATAAAACTCGGCAATAAAAACAGTATCGCAACAATTGATTCTTTAGATTTATACGTCATTTTTTACTCCTCAAGGTAGAATTTAGTTGCTGTTGTAAGCTGACGGATGAACTTATTTTTTGGAAGCTTGCCGTCTGCATATTTCCATACCAATCCGCCTATAATCTGACCTTTATAGTAGCTCCTGTTAAGCTCGCATTTCTTAACATTCTTTACGGCATCTATACACGCCTTCATAATTTCTGATTCTACTCCGACAATTCTTCCTTTGCTGTCCTCAATATCCGCGGCGTTTTTTATTCGCTTTTCAAGAACATTGTAATTAATCGGAAAACCTGTAACAGCACTTCTTCTTGTTAAATGCGATTGACCGTCATCGCTCAATGCGTATTTGATAAACTCGATAACTTTTTCCTTTTTCTTAGAATTTTTATTTACCGCAATACCGAATTCTATGGTACCTATGCTGTCATCTTTGTTTCTGACAGGTCCTCTGTAGATAACGGTATCATCCTGATGTTCTTTGTTTAAGAATACGTGTATATCTCTTATATCCTCATATGAGCCTTCCCAATCCATAAAGCTTTCCTGAAGAGAGGCAAAGTTGTAAAGCTCATCTGTAAAAATACTTTCTTTATAGTTGCTGTCCTCAGAAGCGTCGTCGATATTCTTATTTGCATTTATTAGTTTTGTTACTATATCTAAAATATCCTTGAATTCCTTATTATCCAAGTCGATTTCTTTTTTGTTAAAATCAATATAATCGCAGATAATTTCAGAAAGAAGTGATGAATCGTAGCTTTGAGTATATAGATTATATTCGCCGCTGTATTTTAAAAGAGTGTTGAAAAAATCCTTGTCGCTGTATGTTATTGCTGAGTTTTGTTCTGTAGGCATATTGAATTTTTCCATAACGCGTTTACTAGAGATATGTATATTTGGACTGTAAATCAACGGAACTATGTATCTCTCTCCGTGAAAAATGCCTGAGTCCAAAACGTTTTTGTTTAGATTAGAGGTGTCGAGCTTTTCTCCGTTTTCTTTAAAAATCTCGTCAACGTTTGCGAAAAGCTTTGCCTCAATCATTTTTTCAAACGGCAGATACTGATTTGTAAGGAAAATATCGGGGCCGCCGCCTGCCATTATTTCGGTCGACATTTTATTGTAAAGCTCAATTTCGTTTTCAAAGGTTACGTAATCAACCTGATATGAGAGATTGAGATTTTTATTTGCTGAGCAGTATGTGTTGTAGGTGCTGAAAAGATCTTTGTACCAACTTTTTGCTCCTTCTGTACAGTAAACCAAAATTTTATCGCTTTGGTATTTAGGCTCGGATTTTGCACAAGAGGCAGAAAAAACAAGCGTAAGTGCTATTAAAAATACAGCCGTTATTTTAAGTTTTAGCTTTTTCATATGTATCACCAAAATAATAATAACATATAAATTTGTATTTTGGGTGAAAAAAAGCAAGAAATATACAAAAAGATAAAAATATTTAAAAAATGGTAAAAAAAACACAAAAAGTTTTTAGTTTTAATGTTTAAAAAATTTTTTTGTATGCTAAAATGATATTGTAAAAATAAAAGATTATATAAATAAAAAATTCCTGTCACAAAAATAAATTTTCGAGGTTTTAAGTATATAGAGGGAAATATATTTATTGGGGTTAAAAGAAATGATTGCATTATATTTTTCGCTGGTCGAAAGCGAAGGCGATAAAGAAAAATTTGAACAAATCTATATTCGCTACAAAAGCCTTATGCTCAGCCGTGCCTTTGAGATACTCCACGACCGCGGACTTTCGGAGGACGCTGTACATAATGCTTTTATGCGTATACTTAAAAATCTTGAAAAGCTTGACGACGCGGAACATCCGCGTACAAAAGGTTACGTTATGATTGTGCTTGAAAACGTGGCGAAAACGCTGTATGTAAAGAACAAAAAGCAGACAGTAATCGAGCTTGACGAAAATATCGCCGAAAAATCAAACGTCGAGGTTGATACCGAGGCAAAGCTGACCGCTGAATTTGTAGCGGAGAAAATAGCCGAACTGCCCGATATTTACCGCGATGTTTTAACGCTTAAATATCTGCACGGACTTAATGACAAGGAAATTGCCGCAGCTGTTGGTATTTCGCCAGTTTCGGCAAGAAAACGACTGCAACGTGCACGTGAAAAGCTGAAAAGGCTTGTAGGAGGAGAACTTTATGGATAGAATTATTGATGATAAAATGCTTATCTCAGCTCTCGAAATTTACGAGAATAAACGTCTTTCTGACTATAATCTCAGAGAAAGCTTTACGCCTTCAAAAAGCTTTGAGAAGAAAATGGAAAAGCTTATTAAATCGCAGACTAACTTTTATTATCGCGTGACCTATACAAAAACCCGAAAAACATTAGTCGCACTCGTTGCAACACTTATTCTTTTAGCGTCTGTGCTGAGTGTAACGGCTGTGCGAGAAACTATTTTGAACTTCTTTGTTTATCATGGCGACGGTGAAAACAATGCGGTTGTAATTGAGTATAACGATGAAAACTCCTCGTTATATCCGAAAAAGATTGAGAAAGCTTATTCGCTTTCCTATGTTCCCGAAGGCTACACTCTTAGCGAAAAAACTTCGGACGAAGACAATTTAAGCGAGATATATGTTTGCGGCGAAGATTACCTTGATTTTGAGCAGTTTACAAAGGACGATTATTTGTCCGCGTCCGACAGTGAATTTTCAGCCGCAAAATCGGAAAGCTTTAACGGTCAGGACTATATCATTCGTACATCTGACGATATGACAATGTTAATATGGGAAAAAGACGGCTATGTTTTTGAGCTGGTCGGATTTATAGAAAAGAGCGAGATGTTCAAAGTTGCAGATTCTGCAAAGGGGGAAGTATTAAAATGAAAAAATTCACGGCTTTTTTACTAGTGGTTATGCTATGCGTTTCCTGCTTTAGCCCTCCTGCAGTTTCAGCTGTTGAGGAAGAGAGTGATTATCTTGCTGATTATGATTACATTTTCGGGAATATAAATGACGAATATACTTTAGCGTACAAAAGCTTAAACCAAAGTGCCTACACCGATCAATGTTTTATTATCGGAAATTATTATTTCTATATTAATGAGGATGAATTGTCCCTTTATATCGTTAACGGCACGAAAGAAGTCAAGACGCTTGATATGGCTTACGGGGAAGCTTTAGACGATAACGGCTTGGAAACCGCCGTAAATCTTATTAATAAGGCTAAGAAAAGCGGAGTTGAGCCGTTTTCAATGTGGAATATTGTTTTTGTAAAGGGAGAGGAAACTACCGATACCGATCCTGCTGAGCCTGATACTACGCTTACCCCCGAAACAACTTGCGTTAATCCGACAGTTGCTACGACGATGGAACCCGCACCTGAACAGACAGATGTGCCTGAGGCTACCGCACCACCGACTACTCAGCCGCCAACGGTTACCAAACCACGACCCACAGAGCCTACTGAACCTACAACTGTACCAACAGCCAGACCGACAAAGAATACCGAGGAGGATACAACCGCAAAGCCTAAACCTAAGCCCGACGGACCCAATCCAACAACTGCTAAGCCTACAGCCTCGGAAGATAAGAACAGTGCATCTTCAAGTACTGCGAAAAAACCCAAGCTTAATCTTAAAACCGCAACCCTAAAATGCGGAAAAACTGTTGCACTCTATGTTAAAAATAAGAACGGGAAAAAGGTTAAATTTTCTTCAAGCAACAAAAGGGTGGCAAAGGTCAGCAAAAAGGGACTTGTGACCACACTGAAAAAAGGTGTCGCAAAAATCACAGCTAAGGTTGGAAAGAAAAAGCTTTACTGCACAGTCAGGGTTGTTTCAAGCCCGAAGCTTTCGGGTAAGAGCGTTACCGTTCGCCGCGGAAGAACCGCAATTATAAAAATCACAGGGCGAGCCCCCGCAATTAAAAATACATACAAAAGTACCAAAAAAGCAAAAATCCTAGGCAAACGAAAGTCAAGCACCTTTAAAATCCGAGGACTTCGCCGAGGAAAAACCACCGTTAAGGTTAAAGTAAACGGAATTGTATTCAAGATAAAAGTCAAAGTTACTTAAAACCTGTCACAAATCTATTTTTTAAGGGTTATAGATAGCAGAGAACATTAATGAGGTGATAAAATGAAACACACAAAAAAGTTTATATCAGTTGTTCTTTCTGTAATTATTTCATTTTCGGCTGTTTTTACAATCGGCTATTCAAAAACTTTTGTTGACAATCAGAAGGTTAATGCACTTATGCCTCCTGTTGCAAATGATTTCAAAAACTTTATCGTAAAAAAAGAAAAAAATATAACCACAGATGATGTTATAGTTGATATGTATAAAAAGCTTTCCGACGGCAACAGACTCGTTATTTATTCGTTAAAAGACAGAGCTTACACCGCCGTTTTGCATATGTGCTGCATCGATAAATATTACTATGAATTCGGAAGTATGGATGAGGCACATATTTTTGACGGAA
The DNA here is from genome assembly GCA_022510985.1 of Ruminococcus sp. GTDB lineage: Bacteria > Bacillota > Clostridia > Oscillospirales > Acutalibacteraceae > Ruminococcoides. Next base: position 7,155 of record JAFLSL010000027.1, read on the forward strand.
AGAAATTAACTTCGATTAAAAAAGCCTTTGAGAGCGGAAAAATCAGCAAAAAGGTTCTCGCTGAAATTGACGGATATCTTAAAGATATGAAGGTGTATACTATGTCTGTAAAGGCAGGAAAAGAGTTTACCCCGTTATTTGTACTTTCCGACTGTAAGAAAGTAAAAAGCTCTAACAAGAAGGTTGTAAAAATTCAAAATAATAAGGAGAAAACTCCCGTTGCTCTTAAAAAGGGTACGGCGACAATTACCGCTACAGTAAAAAAAGGGATTAAGGTAAAATGCAAGGTTACGGTAACCTCAAACCCTAAGCTTTCTAAAAACACTGTTACCGTGAAAAAAGGTCAAATTGCAAAAGTAAAGATAAAAGGAAAAGCCTCAGACATTAATAATAAGTATAAAAACACAAAATACGCCGAGATTATTTCCGAAAAGTCCGCTAAAACGATAAAAGTCAAAGGGCTTAAAAAGGGTAACACAACTCTTAAAATTACCGTCAACGGTAAAAAACTTAATTTAAAAGTTAAGATTAAATAGCTATTTCCAATATCATTTCTATATTTTCCCCAATGTTCGCCTCTTTACAGCCCTTCTGTAAAGGGGCGAAAAACTTTTTATTAAAAATATTAAATAATTTTAATAAAAGTATTGACAATTGCGAAAAACTATTATATAATATGTACAACAAAAGAGAACAGGAGGTTTTAAAGATGTTACAAAGACCATATAAGATTTCGATTAAAGACCTCAAGCGGAGTTTACCGCCTAATTAATTAAGCCGGAAACGGCATAATTAAAAATTTAAATCATTAGTTTATAAAAATTTTAATTAGTTTTACGGAGAATTGGTCCGATGTACATTTGATTATATATTGAATTAATAATTTTTATAGATAGGGGATAGTCCCATGATTTGTTTATAGTTTAAATTTAGTTAGTTTATCAATTTAATTTTATATGAGGATAGACCAATGTTCTAAATAAATTCGCCCGCGGCAAAACCGCGGGCTTTGTTTTGTTTTATTGCTCTTTTTGGTTGAGTTTTATTTTTGATTGTAGTAAAATAGTTTTTGAGGTGAATTTTATGAAGCTTGATTTTAACGAGATAGAGAAAACCGTCATTAACAAATTTAAAGGCGGAGAAAAAGATTTTAACGCACATATAAGTTTTGACGGAATGAATAAAATTCTTCACGGAACCTTAGAGGTCGGTGCTTCAATCGGACTGCATAAGCATGAAACAAATTCAGAGATTATTTATATAATAAGCGGAGATGCACGCTGTATTTATGATGATACAGTTGAGTTTTTAAAGCCCGGTCAGTGCCACTACTGTCCAAAGGGCCATACCCACAGCCTTATTAATAACAGCGACAGCGAAAATCTTGTGTTCTTTGCGGTTATCTCTGAGCAGTAAATAAAGCAATGATTTGGTAAAAACTATTGATTTTAGGGTATCAATATAATATAATATCCTTAATTTGATTTAAGAGGTAAACCTATGAAAATTATTATTGTCGGATGCGGACGTGTCGGCAGAACAATTGCCGACCAGCTTAATCGAGAAGGCCACAGTATCACTGTAATTGATACTGATACCGACGCTTTACAATCGGTTGCAGGTACTCAGAATGTTATGGGTGTTGTCGGAAACGGGGCGACCTTTTCTACCTTAATCGATGCGGGCGTTAAGGACTGCGATTTAATGATTGCGGTAACGGCGTCTGATGAGCTTAATCTCTATGCGTGCCTTATCGCTAAAAATGCAGGTGCACCGAGGACAATCGCACGTGTTCGTAACCCTGAATATACTAACGATATACCTAAGCTTAAAGATGAGCTTAAGCTTTCACTCGCAATTAACCCCGAGCAGACTTGTGCACGTGAGCTTAGCCGTCTTATAAAATTCCCCGGAGCAGTTGAAATTGACTCGTTTGCAAAGGGTGTAGTCGACCTTATTAAGGTTAAAATAAATGATAAATCCGTT
>JAFLSL010000270.1 GCA_022510985.1 Ruminococcus sp.
CCTTTTATTTATAAAGTATTTTACCACAAATGCAACCGCAATAGCAAGAAAATCAATTGCAAGCAAAAAAGGAAAAACTCCAATATCCAACTTTCCGTCTGATATTATACTTTCAGTATCACCATTTATAATTTTTATTATAAAAATATAAGCGTTTAACCCCACTACAGCTAATAATAGTAAAACATATGTAACATTTAATCTTTCCGAAATACCTAAATAAGCGTCCTTTAAAATACATATTACAGTAAAAACAACAGCAGATAAAGTCAGTCCAATAAACATTTGAACAGAGGTTTGTGCCCATTTTATTTCACCAATATCCAAGGCGGCACAAAGTATAATATAAAATATCAATATAAAAAATGTATATTTATAAGCATTATTACGTGCTGAGAGCTGTCTCTCATCGAAATCATCGTTAAGAGTTGAAAACTTCTGCCCATCATTTTTCTTTTTCATATGTTTATTCTTAACAAACAGATGAACCACTACACCAGCCAAAAGAATTATTGCAAAAACCAGTCCAAAAAAATAATTAAAATCCATTTTTATCCCTCCTTATCAATGTCCTTTTTATCTTTTGACAACCTAATTACCATTGCGGTAGCAAGTACCGCAAATACAAGAGCAAACACAATAAATAAAGTTAATACTGTCAGTAACCCTCTGTATACAAATGGGACACCTATGACAAAGTGTAAAAATAAGCTTTCAAGCAGAAGAAAAGCTGCACCAAAGCAAACTAGAATAGCATTAAATCTATTCCACTTAATACTTCTGTTAAAGCCTACACCTGCCCCTGAGGATATTGCAATAAACTGAAAAACAGCAAACGCAAGAAGTAAGCCGAAATAAATTTGTATATCAAAACGAGCCCAGTAAATATTTAAAACATAGCATAACAAACATACCATTAAATATCCTACAAGAGTTACCAATGATATTTTGTAAGCTCTGCCACGTGCGACTATTTGCCGTTCGTCAAACTTTTCAGGCTTTTTTATCAGCCTTGAAATCAAAACAATAAGTCCCCATAATATCAGACCTACAACAACACCGATAAAAATACCTAAACTATACCCTGTGCTTAACCAATTGTAATTGACCATATTAACACTCTCCTTAAAAAAGATATGCGGTAGCTATCCGTTGAGTTTAATATAACATTTGGGTTACATATTGTCAAGTATATTTTACAAAAAGTTTAAAATAATTTAAAAGGAGAGCAGAAGCTCTCCTTTTTTGTGTTTATAAAATAGATAACCGCCTTATTATATCTCTCTTATTGCATCCTTCATACTCTTAACGTAGTCGTAAACATACTTTGCACTTTCTCTGCCGTGCTCGGCGATAATTTTCACGATTGCAGAGCCGACAATTATGCCGTCGGATACCTTAGCCATATTCTGTGCCTGCTCGGGAGTAGCTATTCCGAACCCTACGGCACATGGTGTATCCGTTACTTCCTTCGCGAGCTTAATCATCTCGCCGACGTCGGTTTTAATTTCACTGCGAACGCCCGTAACTCCGAGGGAAGACACGCAGTATAAAAATCCTTTCGCCTCTTTGGCGATAGTCTGAATACGCTCCTTTGAGGTCGGAGCAATAAAGCTTATAAAATCGACGCCGTATTTCTCGCAAATCGGGGTAAGCTCTTCTCTCTCCTCGAACGGAACGTCGGGTACGATTACGGCACTCACTCCGATTTCGGCACAACGGCTGATAAATCTCTCCACGCCGTAAACATAAACCACGTTTATGTAAGTCATAAACGCAAGTGAACAGCTGAGCTTTGGTGCAACCTCGGCTACCATATCAAAAACCTTGTCGGTAGTTGTTCCCGAGGCTAAGGCTCTCATATCCGCATCCTGAATTACGACGCCCTCGGCAACAGGGTCGGAAAACGGAATTCCGATTTCTATTAAGTCTGCCCCCGCCCTATCAATTTCGGGGAGGAGTTTTGCGGTCGTTTCAATATCGGGGTCACCCGCGGTAAGAAACGCGATAAACGCCTTTCCGTTTTTAAACGCATCCACTGTTTTAATCATAAATCTGAACCCCCCTGTATCTTGCGATAGCGGCAACGTCCTTGTCGCCTCTGCCCGAAAGGCAAACCACAATAATCTTGTCCTTGTCCATAGTAGGTGCAAGTTTCATACAATGAGCAATTGCGTGGGAGCTTTCTATCGCGGGGATAATACCCTCGGTTTTTGAAAGATATTCAAACGCCTGCACAGCCTCTTCGTCAG
>JAFLSL010000271.1 GCA_022510985.1 Ruminococcus sp.
ATAAGCTCGGAAAGATTTTTCATCTGTTTAAGGTTTTTCCAAAGGCCTATAACCGTGATTATCGAGATAATTAAGTCCGAAAGAATTAGTGCCGCAATTACCCCGGGAATTAAAAGTGCAAGCCACGCCGGTATTCCAGAGATAAGACTCATCATTGAATTAAAGGCATAGCGAACGGACAAGGCTCCGATGCAACCGAACACAAACGGTTCCCACACACTTACGTAGCCGTTTAAATTAAACTTCTTTTTTGAATAGTCCTTCCACTTAAAGCCGAAGGATTTTTCAAATAACATCGAGAGAAAAAATTTATAAATAGTCAGCAAAATCGCACTGCCGAAAAATATGATAAACGAGCTTTCGGCTTTTGAGAAAAGCACATAAACCAAAACCATCGCAATACCATTTGAGGGTAAAAACGGCATGGTTATAAAACCCGGATTTACCATATGTCGTTTTTTTATTACTTCGGGCACAAGTCTTACAACCCATCCTAAAAATGAAAAGACGGAAAATACCCATAGCAACTCTGTCAATATTTTCATAGTATCCTCAATTATAAAACAAATTTTTCTATAGCGTGTGCAACTCCGCTGTCCTCACAAGATTTAGTAATATAGTCCGAAACGGCTTTAACCTCGTCAGAAGCGTTTTCCATTGCTACCGAAAACCCTGCCGACTTAAGCATATTAACATCGTTTCCGCTGTCGCCGATTGCCATAACCTCATTTGGCTTAATATTAAGATGCTCGGCAAGTTCCAAAAGCGTCGCACCCTTTGAGCAGTTTCCGCCGATTTCGACATCAATATCTTCCGAGCTGGTAAATAAAATTCCGCTGATATTATCTATAGCTTTGCAGATTGCACAGCGTACATCGGTATTTTTCGCAATAACATAAATATTATCACAAAAACCAATACTCTCTATAAATTCCTCTTGGTTTTCTATCGGCTTTCGGACTTTTAAAATATAATCATAAAGAGGTGTGCCGGAGTGTTTCTTTAGCTCGTACTCTAAAATATCCTTTTCAAAATAACCGTAGCCATCGTGGAAAACACCAAAGTAGCAGTCAAAATCTCTGATGATTTTAATAAGCTCAAGCGATTTGTCCTTATCTATTGTATGGGAAATAATCCGCTTCCCGCTTTTTACATCCATAACGGCTGCACCGTTTGTGTTGATTGTGTAATCGCAATTAAAGCCGAGTTTATATTCATCGTAAATTCCCGAATACGGACGCCCCGTCACGGGTACGACATAAATTCCATTTTCACGGCAACGCTTAAAAACCTCAATATTTTTTTCGGTCAGCTTTTTTTCGCTGTTTAGTGCCGTACCGTCTAAATCTATTCCGATTAACCTTATCTTATTCATAATTTCACCCACAAAATGATAACACAAAGCTAAAAATTAAACAACTTTTTTAAATATCCACATCAGGCGTGAATGTTCCTATTTAAAATTCATATCCCCCTAACGTTTGCCCACTATCAAATTTTGGATAGGAAAAATAGGTTCTTCTATAGACTCTTTGTTTTCACATATCAGCCATTAAGTGTGACATCGAAAAAGCCTATAGCAGAACTTATCAACTCTATCCAAAGTGAGATAAACCGACAAAGGTCTGAGGGATATCGGTTTAAAATAAGGACTGCAAGTGGTGACGTGGAAAATTTCAAATAAAAAGGTTGCCTCAAGCAAGGCAACCTTTTAAAGTTATTAAATTTGTAATTTAATTATTGAACGTCAGTATCTGTGGGTTGTGCAGCAACAGGCTGTACATAAACATCCTCGTCATCCTTGTTTCTCTGTGAGAAGAGAATGAAAGGCATTGCAACAGAGAAGATAATGCTGAAAACAAGCATTACAACTGCACTGTTAGAGTTAACACCCTTATAGAACTGATAAATGCAAATAAACTGTAAAACAACTGCTGCAATTGAGCAAAGTCCGCCGATTGCTCCGAAGAACCCACTGCTTGAAATAATATTACATACAAAAGCTACAGCAGCAACTATAAGAAGAACAATAGCGAGGTTGTAATTCTTACCCTTTTTAGCTAAGAAATGGTCGCCAATCTTACCTACAATGTAAAGTGAAGCGAGCGGTATCCACGCAAGCCATGCGTTCTCAATGTTTCTTTTCTTTGCGATTGTGTAAAGAGCAAGTGACTGGAAAATGTAAAGAATTATTGCAAGAATAGATAAAACAATAA
>JAFLSL010000272.1 GCA_022510985.1 Ruminococcus sp.
AAGCATCGCATTAGCGGTGCTTTTTCTTTTGTCTTTACATAATTTACTTGACAGAAAACTATTTTTAATCCCTCTATTATACACATTCTTCCAAAAGTTTCTGTTGAGAATTATTTAAAAATATGTTATAATCAAATAAATATGTAAACATATATATTTTATCGGAGGGTGCCGGATGAAACTCGGTCTTGATATAGGTTCTACTACCATTAAGTGCGTGGTTCTTGACGACAACAACAATTTAATATATAGTACGTATCAACGCCATTATTCTCAGATTACCGAAAAAATCGGTGAAATTCTTGCTCTCGTAAAAGATGAGGTTGACGGTGTAGAAAATGCGACTGTCGCTTTGAGCGGAAGTGCCGGAATGGGTGTTGCAGAAAGCTGCGACATAGATTTTGTGCAGGAAGTTTACGCAACACGTGTTGCGGCAAACACTTTTATCCCCGGAACCGATGTTGTAATTGAACTCGGCGGAGAGGATGCAAAAATTCTTTTCCTTTCAGGCGGACTTGAGGTCAGAATGAACGGAACCTGTGCAGGTGGTACAGGTGCGTTTATCGACCAGATGGCAACACTTTTAAACGTGCCGCTTGAGGAGATGGACGACCTCGCTAAGCAATACGAAAAAACCTACACAATCGCGTCACGTTGCGGTGTGTTTGCAAAAACTGATATTCAACCGCTTTTAAATCAAGGTGCACGTAAGGCGGATATTGCCGAAAGTATTTTTAACGCGGTAGTATCGCAGACGGTTGCAGGACTTGCACAGGGCAGAGAGATTGAAGGTCAGGTTGTTTATCTCGGCGGACCGCTCACATTTATGAGCGAACTGAGAAACTGCTTTGATAAAACTCTTAAGACAAAGGGCATTTGCCCTGAAAATTCACTTTACTATGTTGCCTGCGGTGCGGCCCTCTGTTCGACCAAGACTATCGACTTTGACGAAGTTATCGGCAAGGTTCATAATTACACGGGCACAGGTAATTTTGCATTCAATCCTCCGCTTTTTGAAAGCGAAGAGGACTACAATAAATTTATCGAGCGTCACAACAAGGCATATGTTGAAACAAAAGAGCTTAAGGACTACAAAGGCAAGGCGTATATCGGAATGGACTCCGGCTCGACCACGGTTAAGGCGGTTGTTCTTTCAGAAAACTGTGAGTTGCTCTACTCAAAATATATGCAATCAAAGGGTAATCCAGTTGAGCTTATAAAGAGCTTTTTAGAGGAAGTTTACGAGATTAATCCCGGGCTTGATGTTGCGTCATCCGCAGTTACGGGCTACGGCGAGGATATTATTAAAAACGCGTTCTCCGTCGATTACGGTATCGTTGAGACAATCGCCCACTTTACCGCCGCAAAGCATTTTATGCCCGACGTTCAGTTTGTTATTGATATCGGCGGTCAGGATATTAAGTGCTTTAAAATTCATAACGGCACGATTGATAACCTCTTTCTCAATGAGGCTTGTTCCTCTGGTTGCGGAAGCTTTTTGCAGACGTTTGCAAACGCTCTTGGCTATTCGATAGAGGACTTCGCAAACAAGGGAATTTATGCGAAACATCCCGTAGACCTCGGCTCACGTTGCACCGTGTTTATGAACAGCTCTGTAAAGCAGGCACAAAAGGACGGAGCGACGATTGAGGATATCTCAGCAGGGCTTTCGCTGTCCGTAGTTAAGAATGCACTTTATAAGGTTATCCGTGCAACCTCGCCCGACGAGCTTGGGAAACGTGTGGTTGTTCAGGGCGGTACATTCCTCAACAACGCGGTTTTGAGAGCCTTTGAGCAGGAAATGGGCGTTGAGGTTGTAAGGAGCAATATCGCGGGACTTATGGGTGCGTACGGTGCGGCTCTCTATTCAATGGAAAAGGTAAAGAACAAGGAAAACCCGAAGTCATCTATCGCCGACAAAGCTTATCTCGACAGCTTTTTACATAAAATCAAGGTAACAAATTGCGGCTTGTGCAACAACAATTGCCGCCTTACAATTAACACTTTTTCGGGCGGAAAGACGTTTATCGCGGGCAACCGCTGTGAGCGTCCGATTACGAAAAAAAGTCCGAATAACGACAGAAATATTTTTGCCTATAAGCTTGAGCTGCTCTCGCAGTACAAGCCGATTGAAGGAAAAAGAGGAACAATAGGACTTCCTATGGGACTCAATATGTATGAGCTTTTGCCTTTTTGGTGGAGGTTCTTTA
>JAFLSL010000273.1 GCA_022510985.1 Ruminococcus sp.
ATTTGTGTACCATTAACTGTTACGTTTGAAAGCTTAGAGCTATCATAATAGAATACGAGACTTGAAAGAGAAACATTGTCGTTCTTGGGCAGATAGAAGTAGTATGTGCTTGTACTTGAAGCACTCGGACCCTGCTTATTGTTCCATTTAACAAGTGTATTTATATCTGAGGACTGCGGAGCAGTATCTACCCATAAGTCAGAAGAGCCTGCAACAACGCTTGACTTATCTGTGAGGGATGAAACAGAAACATTGATATAACCCTTGTCCGCAGATGAACCCGGATATGTAATTGCATTTCTATGAGCAATATCAGAATAACCTGTGATAAGAACATAGAAATGGAGAACATCGCCGTCCTTCAAATCTTTAATGTCACCGAGAGTTTTTGTAACTGTGTTTTGTGTTACAACTTTCTTTGCAGCGGGTGCATTATCATAAGCTGTTGCTAAAAGAACAGGTGTGCCGCTTGTGTCTGAATTACTTTTATTCTTTACGTAATAGTACTGATATTCATAAGATTTAGCAGAAGTTTTCGCAATTTGGTTAACAGCAGTATTAACAGCTGTGTTACCGTTGTTAGAGTAAGCGTGGAGTTCAAGCTTTACAGTATCGTCCTTTTCGTAGGTTAAAGTATTGCCCTCTCCGGTGCCGTTAACATCAAGACGAGCGGTAACGCTTGCGAGCGGATTTGTGTCGTTTGAAACTGTAAGGGTACGGTTAGCATCATGTAAGAATACACCATTATCTGCGAGTACGCCGTTGCCCTTATTATATGAAGTAACCTGTGTCTGACCTTTTACTGCTTCTGCTTCTGCCTTAGTTTTAAACGCAAGAGCGTTTACAGAAACTTCGTAAACATCAGCAGGAAGATTTCCAACCTGAACAGTGAACTTCGGTTTTGCATCCTGATAATCTGCCGCAGCTAATACGTCAGAGCTTGTGTAATAATATGTGTTGTTTTTGCCTTCAAGCTTAACTACTGCAACATAATAGGAGTAGCCTGAACTTGAATGAGCTTTTTTAAGTGCAATATCAACTACATTAGTATAGAGATATTTGTTATCAACACTTGCACCTTTTGCATTAATCCAAGTATGCTCAAGGTCATAGTCATCCATTTTTAACTGGCTTGCATCATAACCCGGAGTTGAAGGAGTTGTGGGTTCTGTAGTTGTTCCGCCCCACTGTTCAGGGGGAAGATCATTTGTCCAAACTGAATTTTGCTTTTCATATTCACCGTTAGTTATAATATATGTCGGGGCATTGTTTGAAGAAAGTTCAATGTTATCGCCATCATTACCTGTAAGCGGAGACTGTTTATGCCAACCATTAAACTCTTTACGTGTACTATCATTGCCCCATCCACTCTGAATATCAGTAATCTTAAATTTTATTGCTTCAGTTGCATAGAAGTACCAATAAGTTTTGCCTTCAAAAACAGCAGACTTCATTTCGGTACCAGCAGTCCAATCAAGACCGCTACCTTCACCGTGGACATACCATTTATCTGTAGAGCCTGTATCGCCGCCGGTATTTCCGCCGGAGCCGGAACCGCCTACGTCACTTGCGTTGGAAGAAACTATGAGTTTATTTGTACTGGGATTATAACCAACATATATGGTGCTTGCGGAACTTGTAGAAACATAAAATTTTGCAATATATGTACTGCCATAGGTACCTACTGTAGACCAATCTGCAAAACCTCCTTTAAATTCATAAGTCGTAGAACTATTAAAGGAAGATGTAGTATGAGCAGAACTACTGGTATTAATAAGAAAGAAAACATTACTGTTTGGGTTAGAAAATGATCCCGAGTAATAACCACTACTGTTTAATGATAATTCCACTTTAGAGTTATAGCCGGTCGGGTTATCACTAGTACCATACCACAGATAATAATCTGCAGCACCAGCTGTAATCATTGTTCCAACACCGATTGATGTAATAAGCATCAATATGCCGAGGAACAAAGCGAGTGTTCTTTTTGAAACACGTCTTAAATTCGTTTTCATAAATTTTACCTCCAAGATTTTAAAATTTGAAAGTTAAACCAAATATGAATATTTCTTTTCGAGGAAGTGCGTTTCTGACCGTTGCAGTATCCCTGAATTTTGCGAAAAATTCAAATTTAATTTAGGCGTATAGCCGAATTGCGGATAATATAAAATCTCCTAAGCTTTTATCGACTGACCTTTTCGAGAGG
>JAFLSL010000274.1 GCA_022510985.1 Ruminococcus sp.
TATTTCTAAATCTTCAAATAAATCTTCGGAAACATCGTCCTTAAATGCAATCTGTACCTTATGTATACCGAGTTTTAAATCATCAAGCTCTTTTTCGAGAATGATGTCGCCGCGGTGGAGAAGTCCGATATGGTCGCAAATGTCCTCGAGTTCTCTGAGATTGTGTGACGCAATCATAACGGTCATATTGTTGTCGGTGACGTTGGTTATAATGAGCTTTTTAACAAGCTGGCGGACAACAGGGTCAAGTCCGTCAAAAATTTCGTCAAGGAAAAGATAGCGTGGGCGTGTTGCGAGGGCTAAAATAAGTGCCGACTGACGCTGCATACCCTTCGACATATTTATAATTCTCTGCTTTTTATCAACAGGAAACATTGAGCAGAGTTTTTCAAAATATTCCTCGTCCCAGCCCGAGTAAATGTTGCGGTAGAGGAAGGCGGTGTTTTCAATTGTTGATGAATTTGAAAAGTAAGGATAATCGGGGATAAAAAAGCACTTATCCTTAATCTTCTGGTTTTCAAATGTGTCTTCGCCGTCAATAAGCGTTTCACCCAGGTCGGCTTTAAAAACGCCGTTTATAATTCGCAGAAGTGTGCTTTTTCCCGCACCGTTTGAGCCGACAAGTCCAAAAACCGTTCCGTTTTCTACGGTAAAGTTAAGAGCATCGAGGGCCTTAACTTTGCCGAAATTTTTTGTGACATAACTTATTTCAATCATTTTTTACCTCCCGAAAACGCGTCCTCTACGCGTTTTATAATTTCTTTACGTGTTATTCCGATTTTTGTCGCACTCTCAACGGCTTCTTCGAGCTTTTTAAAAGCAAGCTCTTTTTCCGCACTGATTGAGTTTAAATCGGGCGATACGAACGAGCCTTTTCCGACTGCCGAACAAATATAGCCGTCGTTTTCAAGCAGCTTATACGCCTTTGAAACCGTGTTCGGATTTACCGAAAGCTCGGTTGCAAGCGTGCGGACGGGCGGCAGCTTGTCGCCGGGTTTCAGAACGCCTGCCGAGATAAGGCGAATTGTGTTGTTGTAAAGCTGTTCGTAAATCGGAGAACGTGACGATAAATCTAAGCTAAACATTTTATCAATCCTTTTCTTGTTAAGTAGGGTATGGTAAATCACCTCAAATTATCTAATTGTATTACTACAAGTAGTACAATTGTTATAACACAATAATTTTTTCTTGTCAACACTTTTTTGTAAAAATTTTAAAATGAAAAAACGGAAAGACAAGCCTAGCCTATCTTTCCGAGTGTTATATAACGGATTATAATATTTTAAAAATGCTTATAAATTTTAATGCTGTCGCCCTTTACAATTCCCAGTCCGACGAATTTTTCGCCCTTAATTCGGAAAATATCGCCGTCGTTGTGGTCGGTTTTTCTTAAAGCCGTTCGAGTTTTGTCAAGTTCACCGCCGTTGAAAAAGCGTTGTGCCTGAGCATCGCTTACATAAAGAACTTTATGTTTTTCAAAAAGACTTTCCGTATTTAAAAGCTTTTCTTCAAGTCCGCCTTTTTCGGCGAGATTTTTTATTTCGTCAAGGCTAATGCAGTTTTCCTTTGAAAATCCGCAGGCTGAGGTCCTGTCAAGTGCGGTCATTATCGCACCTGTGCCGAGTGCTTTTCCGATATCGTCAATTAACGTGCGGATGTATGTACCCCTCGAGCATTTTACCCTAAGCATTCCGCTTTGGTTTTCTTCGCTGAAATTTAAAAGCTCAAGCTCGTAAATCGTGATTTTTCTGCTTTTTCTTTCGACCTCAATTCCCTTGCGGGCAAGGTCATAGAGCCGTTGACCGTTTACCGAAACGGCGGAATACATCGGCGGAATTTGGTTTACCTCTCCGCGAAATTTCTTAAGCACATTTTCCAGTTCACCAGGTGTTACCGAAGTTTTCTGTTCGGTTAATATTTTGCCCCAAATATCGAGAGTGTCGCTCGTTAAACCGAGCTTAAAGTCGGCGACATATTCCTTGTCGTGATTTGGGATAATGTCCTGAGCTTTTGTCGCGTTTCCGAGCAAAAGAGGAAGAACCCCCGTCGCGTTCGGATCGAGAGTTCCGGTGTGTCCTATTTTTCGCTGACCGCTTAATCGGCGAACAACTGCCACAACGTCGAAAGAGGTGAACTCCTTCGGCTTGTTTACTAAAAGTACTCCGTTCATAGTGCCTTTTCAGCCGCCGATTTAAGCTT
>JAFLSL010000275.1 GCA_022510985.1 Ruminococcus sp.
TTCCGAAACGGAGTACGAAATCTGTCGCGAGCTTATCGAGGGCGGTCACATTCCTGACGACGTTACAATTCAGGTTCTCGTTCAAGCAAGAGAGCATCTTATAAAGAAAACCTTCGAGGCAATTAAGGGTGCCAAGAATGTTATTGTGCATTTCTACAACTCGACCTCAACCTTGCAGAGAAAAGTTGTTTTCAAGACCGATATGCAGGGCGTTATCGACATTGCGGTTAAGGGTGCAAAGTTAATTAAGGAATTAACCGAGCAGCTCGATGGAGATACTAACATTCGCTTTGAGTATTCACCCGAAAGCTTTAGCGGAACTGAAATGGACAACGCCGTTAAGATTTGCGAGGAAGTTATTGACGCTCTCGGCAGCACAAAAGAAAATCCGGTTATCCTAAATCTGCCGAACACTGTTGAGATGTGCACACCTAACACATATGCGGATCAGGTTGAATACTTTATAAAGCATCTCAAAAATCGCGAAGCGGCTATTATCAGCATACATCCGCATAACGACCGCGGTTGCGGCGTTGCGGCAACTGAGCTTGCACTTATGGCAGGTGCTGAAAGAGTTGAGGGCACATTATTCGGCAACGGCGAACGCACAGGTAACCTTGATATGGTAACTGTCGGACTTAATATGTTCACGCAGGGCGTTGACCCCGAGCTTGATTTCAGCAATCTTCCGAAGCTCAAGGAGATTTATGAGCGTTGCACAAATATGAAAATTGATCCGCGTCAGCCGTATATCGGCGAGCTGGTATTCACTGCATTCTCGGGTTCGCATCAGGACGCTATCAACAAGGGCTATATATATATGAAAGAAAGCGGCACTCCCTATTGGGAAATTCCGTATCTTCCGATTGACCCTGCAGATGTCGGCAGAGAATATGAGCCGATTATCAGAATTAACTCACAAAGCGGAAAAGGCGGTGCGGCATTCGTTATGAACCACAACTTCGGTTACGATATGCCAAAGCGTATGCACGCTGAGTTTTCGGCACTCGTTCAGAAAGAATGCGACCAGCTCGGCAGAGAGCTTATCCCCAAGGAGCTTTTAAAGGTGTTTGAGGACAATTATCTCCATATAAAAGAAAAGTATGAGCTTGTAAGCCACAAGGTTTATGAAGAAAGCGAGGACGGCAAAAATTACGTTCACTTCAAAGGCAGAATGAAAATTGACGGCGACACAGAGGTTAAGCTTAACGGCGTCGGCAACGGTCCGATTGACGCGTTCTTCAAGGCACTTAGACCTATTAATATGGATAAATACAAGTTTGTAAACTATAGTCAGCACGCAATTTCCGGCGGAAGTGACAGCAAGGCTGTATCGTACATTGAACTTCAAAAACCTGACGGAAAGAATATTTTCGGCGTTGGCATTGACTCAAACGTAAACTTCGCCTCAATTCTCGGCGTACTCAACGCTATTAACAGAGCGGAGATTGAGTAATTCTATTAATGATAATTTAGAGCTGTTTCTTTTTGAAACAGCTCTTTTCCTTTTTGACATACTTTATAGTAAAGATGTTAAGTTTGTTTTGCGACAATCGGAGCTATGTGTTTTAGCGTACGACTTCGGTTGTACGCTTTTTTATTAAAAAATATTGTCACAAAACTCTTCTTTTCGGAGTTATAGTAAATAAAAATTGTTCACAAAATTGTATGTAAAAATTAGTTTATCTTGCACAATCCAATATAACATAATTCTAGAATACTCACAATTGTTTCCGCCTGTCTACAGTAGTATAATATTTTTGAACATAGATATTGATTATATGGTATATACCAAAATTTAAGAAAGAATACTTTTACAAAGGAAGGTTATACATTTTTAGGATGGCAAGCCTATCGCTTATCTGACCGAAAGCGTTTATACAAAAATACTGCTACAGGTGAATCAGGGTGGTATCTTGCAGCACAACAACCTCCCGGATATACCAAGAGTATATATGCCGATCAGGCATCTGTCGGAAAAACAACTGCTGTTGACGGAGATATAGCATACTTCACCGCCGTATGGCAGGCTAATTAAAAAACATAATAAAAGGAGATTATACTTATGAAAAAAATACTTGCAATTTTACTTGCGTTGGTTGTAGCTTCCTCCACGACGATTTGTGCAACAGCGTTAGATACTGAATTGCTACATTACGTTGATGAATGTGATGAATA
>JAFLSL010000276.1 GCA_022510985.1 Ruminococcus sp.
TGACATCGACTACGGCTTTGCAGAGGCTGATACCACTTATGGCAAAATCGGCATAAAGGTATGGCTCTACAAGGGCGAGGTGCTCAACGAGAACAGAGGCAGACGCGAGAGAAAGCCTCGTAGGGAAGGGGGCAGAAAATAATGCTGATGCCAAAGCGTGTAAAGTTCAGACGTGTACACAGAGGTCGTATGACAGGCCGCGCACTCAGAGGTAACACAGTTACTTACGGTGATTTCGGTCTTCAGGCATTAGAGCCTGCCTGGATTACTTCCAACCAGATTGAGGCAGCCCGTGTCGCTATGACACGTTACTGCAAGCGTGTAGGTAAGGTTTGGATTAAAATCTTCCCTGATAAGCCCGTAACAGCAAGACCTGCCGAAACCCGAATGGGTAAAGGTAAAGGTGCTCCCGAGTATTGGGTTGCAGTTGTTAAGCCCGACAGAATTATGTTTGAAATCGGCGGCGGCGTTGATGAGGCAACAGCCAGAGAGGCTATGCGTCTCGCAGCTACAAAGCTCCCGATTAAGTGCAAATTTGTAAAAAAATCAGATCAGGAGGTTGAGCAGTAATGAAAGCATCAGAACTTAGAGAGTCCTCAGTAGATGAGCTCGAAATTAAGCTCAAGGACCTGAAAGAAGAGTTATTTAACCTTCGTTTCCAGCTTGCTATTAATCAGCTGGAAAATCCCACCCGCATCAAGGCAGTTAAAAAGGATATCGCGAGAGTATCAACAGTAATCCGTGAAATCCAGCTTGCTGAGAGCGAAGAATAAGGAAGGAGGACATAACAATGGCTGAAAGAAATATGAGAAAGACTGTCATCGGTAAGGTTGTATCCGATAAAATGGATAAGACTATCGTAGTTCTTATCGAGGATAGCGTAAAGCATAAGCTTTATAATAAGGTCGTTAAACGCTCCCGCCGTCTTAAGGCTCATGATGAAAACAATGAGGCAAAAATCGGCGACCGCGTTAAGGTTATGGAGACACGTCCCCTTTCTAAGGATAAGAGATACCGTCTTGTCGAGATTGTAGAAAAGGCTAAATAAGGAGGAACACACTGTGATACAGCAGCAAACTTTATTAAAAGTCGCTGACAACACAGGTGCAAAAGAATTAATGTGCATTCGTGTTCTCGGCGGTACAAGAAGAAGATACGCTAACATCGGCGATGTAATCGTTGCTTCCGTAAAGAAAGCAGCTCCCGGCGGTGTAGTAAAGAAGGGCGATGTTGTAAAGGCTGTCGTAGTTCGTTCTGCAAAGGGCGTTCGTCGCGACGACGGAACTTACATCCGCTTTGATGAAAATGCAGCAGTAGTTATTAAGGAAGATAAGGATCCCCGCGGAACACGTATCTTTGGACCTGTTGCAAGAGAGCTTCGTGATAAGGGTTATCTCAAAATCTTATCCCTCGCTCCCGAAGTACTTTAATGGAGGTGTCACAAATGAATAAGGTTCATGTAAAAACAGGCGACACCGTAGTTGTTATCAGCGGTAAGGATAAAGGCAAGCAAGGTACTGTTTTAGCGGTATCTCCCAGCGAGCGTAAGGTTATCGTTGAAAAAATAAACATGGTATCTAAGCATGTTAAACCCAGAAAGATGGGCGAGCCCGGCGGCATCATTAAGGCTGAGGCAGCTATGTATGCCGACAAGGTTCAGATTGTTTGCCCGCGTTGCAAAAAGCCGACAAGAATCGGTCATAAAATCTACGAGGACGGCTCCAAGGGTCGTATCTGTAGAAAATGCGGCGAAGCGATTTAAGGAGGATATAAGAAATGGCAAGACTTAAGAAATTTTATGCTGACGAAGTTGCACCGGCTCTTATGAAGAAGTTCTCCTATAAGAGCGTTATGCAGATTCCGAAGCTTGACAAAATCGTTGTAAACGTTGGTGCCGGTGAGGCAAAGGATAACGCTAAGGTTATTGACAGTATCGTTAACGACCTCGGTCTTATCACAGGTCAGAAGGCTCTCGTTTGCCGTGCTAAGAAATCTGTTGCTAACTTCAAGCTCCGTGAGGGTATGCCTATCGGTGCTAAGGTTACTTTAAGAGGCGAGAGAATGTATGAGTTCTTAGACAGACTCTTCAACGTTGCTCTTCCTCGTGTACGTGACTTCAGAGGAATTAACCCGAACTCTTTCGAC
>JAFLSL010000277.1 GCA_022510985.1 Ruminococcus sp.
GAACTTTTCCTTTTGGTTGATATCGGCATTTTCCCAATCCTCTAATGAAAAGTTGATTTCCGCTTGGTCTTCAGGAAAGCTGCTTCGACCTACTGAAGCTGACGTGTTTGCTCCTGAAAAAACTACAATGCACACCAGTACGAGAGAGTAATATCCGGCCAAGCTGTGCGTCTTATGAATCAGCTTTTTTATACGAATCATCGTGACTAATTCTCTGTCAGCCTTCCTCGGAACAATCTTTGTAAAAATGGAAATAGCTGTGAAGCCCAAACTGATAACGAAAAGCACACTTGTTATAATCGCCCCGACACCTCGATAGGCAATCAAGCAGTATATTCCGTATGGAATAGTCCCAACCGCAATCACCGACCATATTGTCCTGTGCCTCTTGTATGTAATAGCAAATCCGACTAATAAGCTGGCGATAAAAACAAATAGGAATAATCCTCCGACCCCACACTTGTTCTCGTCATAGATGTACTTAAAAAACAGTATGCCGGATAAAAGATTAAATAGTAAAGCGAGTATAATAAAAGGTACAATTGACATTATGTTCCTGCTTTTCATAGTCAACGCCTCTCTTTGCATGAATTAAATCTATTAAATATAGTTACTAAATTAATAAATGAATAAATGAATTAACGAAAAGTAATAAATAAAATAACCCAAATACAATAAAAACTATTTTGTACAAGAATTTAGTTATTCGAAAAAATGCTCTCTAAGATATCACAACTTAGAGAGCACAAAACGGATAAATTAATACTAAAACTAAGAGGTTATACTATGTTCAACTTAGGATATCCTTTGATATACTCTAAATGGTATCCCGTGGAGCTTGATACGCTTGTATCCTTTTATATTAACCCTTCTTTTTTAAATTTATCTATAGTATCACTATTTTCCGAAATAATAAACACTGCACGATTTTGTTTTGCTTGTGCCTCTATAAGATTGCCTTGTGAGTCAATATCATTTGTTCGGAGACAACATTTAGAATCTCCTATTCCGACCGCAATAATCCTTATCTTGACTCCTTTGCTCTGAAGCTCTGATTTAACTTTATTTGCTCTTTTTTCGGATAAAGTTACAGCTGTATCGTGAGGACCGGCCGTAGCTGTAGAACCTATTACATAAACTCCTGAAATATTGTTTTGGTTAAGGATATCGACTATCTTGTTCAATGTAGACGAAGCTTCACCCTTATCAGCAAATTCTGCAGTGTAAGGCTTGAAACCGAGTTTTTCATCTGTAAGTTGTAAAAACACCTTTTCGTCCTGTTTCTTTTCTGTTGCTGCTACCTCAATGTCATTGGAGGGCAGTTCTACAATGCTGACATTGGGAAGCCCGTTCTCATCATATTCGTTAGTAAGTTCAGCATTAACGAAGGAAAGAGAGAGAGGATTACCTGTGGCAAGTATCTCCCTCCAGATACTCTTTAATCTGTAGAGATTTTCGCTGTCGAGATTCGATTGCTCACCTCTGACCTGACCAATACCATACCATATTACATTTATTCCTTTTAAATCGGGGATAGCATGCAGGCTTTTTAATTGGTTTACAATACTTTGAACATCACTTAGAATAAGATTGGGCTTGGTAAAGTCAAGATAGCCTTCAGTAGATAACCCTGAATCATAGATGATAAGATTTTTAATAGGAGACGCGGTACTGGAGAGATTGTTTGTTGCCTGGTTTATTGCGGAGAGTGTATCCACCTCAGGGTTGTTCGCGGAAATATTAGCGATTTCATTTACAATCACCTTAGTGTTCGCTTGAGCGATTTGCCTGAGTTTCGCTTCACCGACATCTTTTTTCTCTACATCAAGAGACCAGTTGGCAATCGTTTCAGGGCTTCCGGAAGAAACTGTTACACTAAGTTCGCCATAACTTCGAGCGACATTATAAATCGTGTCGTTAAGCTGAGTTGATACTGTGAATTTGGGATTGTACTTATGTGCACCGATAACTAAGGCGAGTGACGACTGTTTATCGGGGTTGTTATTGCTGCCACAACCGCTAATTACGGTTGTGAACAGCAATACTGTAATTACTAACGCTATAATCTTATGTGTTCTTTTCATAATGTTACCTCCGTTTCGCTGTTAAGCAGATATTTTGTTGCTTCGTCAGGAGCAG
>JAFLSL010000278.1 GCA_022510985.1 Ruminococcus sp.
AACCATCGTAACATATTATGAAAAATTTTTTAATATGCTACAAGTATTGCTTTTAAGAACTCTAAGAAACTATGAGATTTTTGCGGCAAATCAAAAAGAATTGTTTATCAGCTACTTAGAGTTTATTACATAAAACCTATTTTGTCAATAGGTTTTATAGGTTATTATCAAAATTTGTTTAAAACTAATAATTCACATAGTAATCATATAGGTTTTATATGTAAGTTTTTTACATTCAAAAAGAGCTGTCATAATTTTTACGACTGCTCTTTTAAAACTATGAATTATTCGGATATTAAGAATTTAAAGTTTCGTCCGTACAGAAAATCTTCATAAGTTGTAAAGCACAGCTCAATAGCCTTGTGCTCTTTCGGAACCTTATATACAAAAGTGACAATCTCACTCTTTCCGTCCCCTAAATCGCGGTTATACTCGGGCAAATTAATGCTGTCGTATAAATAGTCGTCTACATAACAGTTGATATCCGCGTCAACGAATTCCTGTTTTTGGGTAATGTTTTTAATTATAACATCTATCTTTATGAACTCGTAGCCGTCGCCTGCTTTTTCTTTTTCGTATGTATCAGAGCTAGATATATTATTTATAGAATATCTGAATGATCCTAAGTCAACGGTTTCATCGGAAGAATAAACCGCATTTGAATCTTGTGAAGATAATAAATCCTCACCTGCTTTGTCAATACTCGACACACACATTATAAACCCGAACGGAACTGCATATATTGCAATAACTACCGCAAGCACGATTCCGACTATCATAGCCGCAATCTTTCCGCCGCTCATAGGCTTTTTCGTAGGATATTGCGGATACTGATACGGTGGAACAGCTGTGTTTTGCTGATACTGTTGCCCCGAAACGGGCTGAGTGTAGACGGGAGCTTTGGGCGGCTCAGTATATTTTGGCTGCTCAAAAGTCTCGGGAGCCTTAGGCTCCGAATAACGCTCAGCATAGGGATTTTCTTCTTTCGCCCTATTTACAGTCATCGGTTCGTGGATATTTTTTTTCAAAGGTTTTTCAACATCTTTTATTACCTTTGTACCACATTGTGGACAAAAATTGCCCTCAAAAATATGTCCGCAGTTACTGCATTTCATAACAACACTTCCTTCCCTTTAGAATACCATTTTTTACGCTGATTTGTCAATAATATTTCCTGTGTTTAAAGCAGCCAAATGTATTGTAAAAAATGAAAAAAACAGTATAATAATATAATGAAAGAAATTCATGAGGGTTTGGAAGTTTTTCTTTTGAAAAAGAACTGAGATTTTCACAAACAGCAGCAAACTCTCTTTAAAGTAAAGGAAAGCATTATGAACCAATTTATTAGAACACAATTGCTTTTAGGAAAAAGCGGTATGGACAAGCTTAGAAATTCGCGTGTTGCGGTTTTCGGAATCGGCGGAGTCGGCGGTTTTACGGCAGAGGCGTTGGTCAGAAGCGGTATCGGTGCAATTGACATCATTGACAACGACATAGTTTGTCTAAGCAATATTAACCGCCAGATTTTTGCAACGCATAAAACTGTCGGGCAACTTAAGGTTGATGCAGCAGAAGCTCGTCTGCTTGAAATTAATCCGGATGTTAAGATAAGAAAACATCAAATCTTTTATACCCCCGAGACTTCGGCACAATTCGATTTTTCGGAATATGACTACATAGTAGACGCTATTGATACGGTTGCGGGAAAAATTGAGCTTGTTATGAATGCTCAAAAAGCAGGTACACCTATTATTTCATCAATGGGGGCGGGTAATAAGCTTGACGCTACTCAATTTGAGATTTCGGATATATACAGCACCTCGGTCTGCCCTTTGGCGAGAGTTATGCGTTCGGAGCTTAGGAAGAGAAAAGTCAAGAGCCTGAAAGTAGTTTACTCTAAGGAAAAACCGATTACACCAAATAAAGATATGAGCTGTGAGAATGATTTAAAAGCTGAGAATGAAACAAGCAAACGCAGACAAACACCGGGTAGTACTGCCTTTGTTCCGTCAGTTGCGGGACTTATTATTGCAGGCGAGATTGTAAAAGAATTAATAATTAACAATTAATAATTAACAATTAATAATGAATAATTTAATTCTTACATAAACGTAGTTATAAATAAAATCTA
>JAFLSL010000279.1 GCA_022510985.1 Ruminococcus sp.
CTTTTGGGCAGTTGAAATACTACGTGCGTTAATAACTAATCCGCCGGCAAATTTATCAAACTCAACGTCACCGTTTACAACAATAGCGTCCCCAACTTTAATTTGTTCAACTACAGAAGTGTTTTTAATTGGTCCGAAAACCTTAACAGTGATTGAGCCTGTATAATCAGTAATATCGATTGTGATGATATTTTTATCGCCCGAGCGAGTTACTTTTTTTTCTGTTGAGAATACATCGCCCCATACAGTAACCTTTCCGGAATCGTATGAAACATTTGAAATCGGGATTATCTTTCCTTTTACAACTCTTCCGTAGAGAGGTCTTATGGTTGAATTGATAATCTGAGGTGTTAAATACTTGCCTTTTCTGATTTCAATTTCTTTAGTGGTTTTTTCAGCACGTTCCTGTGCACTTTCCTTTGCGGTTTTTTCTTCATCTTCAAACATATCCGCAATTTTCTCGAGGTTTTCTCTGTGGAGTTTTTTCTCGGTGTTAATCTGAGATTCAATATACTCCTTGCTCTCTCCGTCAACGGCAGTTACTCCGTCATATGAGATATTAACCTCGATATCAAACTCTCTGTAAATAAGCTTAGCAAGCTCTATATCAAAATTTACGCTGTCTAAAATAGCTTTACCGCCGTTGTTAAGAGTTATATTCAGATTATTTCCGTTCAAAGTAGTTTCACAACTTTGAAAAGTTCCGTTAATTCTGGGTATTCTTATCTTAAGCTCAGATACAAGCTCCATAAAATAATCAGATGAGAAAAGCTCTTTTCCAAAATGCGGAAAAATCAAAGCCTTTACAAGTGCAAGAGAGGAACATCTCAGAGCATTCTCGGCTTTATGTAAATCATCTCGACTTACAAGCTCGTTAAGTTCAAGCGAAATTTCGGCTGTTCTAAGAGAAGAATTCACTTTAACTTCACATACATCTGCGTTTAAAATCGCGGAAGATATTCTGTTTTCATCAATATAATTTCCGAATATTTCCTTAAATTTTTTCATTTTACTTCCTTATTTTTAGTCTTCCTTGTTAATTTCATCAATCAAAGCGTCAACAAGCTTATCTTCACTGACTTTGTAAAGGATTTCTCCTTTTTTAAATATAAGTCCCATTGAATCACCGCCTGCGATTCCGTAGTCAGCTTCTCTAGCCTCACCGGGTCCGTTTACAACACATCCCATAACAGCGACTTTAATATTCTTTTTGCAGTCGCGAAGGCGTTCTTGAACCTCATTTGCAAGAGAAATGAGGTCTATTTTTGTTCTTCCGCAAGTCGGACACGATACAAACTGCACTCCGCCTTTTTCGATATCAAGACATTTTAAGATATCTTTAGCGGCATAAATCTCACGAACAGGATCCGCGGTTAAGGAAACACGGATTGTATCACCTATTCCGTGAAGTAAAAGCGAGCCGATACCGGCTGATGACTTTATAATTCCAAATCTCTCGGTACCTGCCTCGGTAACTCCGAGATGCAAGGGATAATCACATCTCTCGCTTGCAAGCTCGTACGCTTTCACCATTGTTGATACGGTTGAGCTTTTCATTGAGAGAACAATATCATTAAAATCAAATTTCTCGAGCAGTGATGCGTGATACAAAGCACTGTCGCAAAGTGCCTGAGCAGTCGGAGAGCCGTATTTATTTAGAATTTCTTTTTCTAAAGAACCGCTGTTAACTCCGATTCGTATCGGAATATTTTTATTTGAGCAAGCTTTTGCGACTGCCTTTACCCTATCGTCGGAACCGATATTACCTGGGTTAATGCGGATTTTGTCAATTCCGGCTTCAACCGCCTCTAAAGCAAGCTTATAGTCAAAATGAATATCCGCAACTATAGGAACATTTACTGCGTTTTTCAGGGCAGGTATGAGTTTTACAGCGTCTTTATTAGGAATAGCGGCACGAATAATTTCACATCCGGCTTTTTCAAGCTCTATCGCCTGCTTAACGCTGCCTTCAATATCTTCAGCAGGAACATTGAGCATCGACTGAATACTGATTTTTGCACCGCCGCCGATTTTCACGTTACCGGCAGTAACCTGTATTTTACTTCCCATAATTAACCTCCGTTAGAAAAAGGCAAAAGAACCCATATATCCTTTACT
>JAFLSL010000028.1 GCA_022510985.1 Ruminococcus sp.
TTACTTTAGTGTACTCGTCGATATTGGTATCGTCGCCGTCGTATTCATCGTTGTGTTTAAAAAGGAGAACCTCATCGTTACGAAACAAAAATAATCTTTTTTCTTGTAGAAATTCCACTATTTTCCCTTCCCTTATATTTTCTTCCCCTGATATAATATTATGTTAAAAGGAAATGTGTTCCTTTTAACTGCTTGTACAGTAAATATTATATACAACGAAAAAATAAAATCAACAGTAAATTTCAAGTGTAACAAAATTTTAATTTTTTAGCCGTTTTTTCTCCTTTATGCGGCGTTTTCTCTTTGCCAGACTTCAATCGGACAGTTTCCTTTAAAGACAGATTTATCAGAGAAAGTAATTGTATATTTTATTTCTGCTAATCCAACCTTTTTCGCCGTTGCTTTTCCGTCGGAATTTACTGTTACGACCGAGGTGTCGGACGATTTGTACGAAATACTATACAGCGACTTTTTAAAATGCGAGCCTGTATAGATGTTATCTATAAGAGAATTGACAATAGTTTTCTTCAGATTCAGAGTATCACCCGGATTAAGATATTCCCTCATATCACCGCTTCCGAAAATTCCGCCGTCAAACCAAAGCATATTCTGCTCACAAACAAAACTCATTTTTGTTTTTGTAACATTAATTTTAATCGTTGCAATTTGCTTTTTCTTTTCCTTGCCGATTTTCTGGAAAATTTCTGCGGTAGTTTCGCCCTTGCCTGTGGAATAAATGTAGGTCGTATCGTCCTCGATTATTGTCGAGGCAACTTTTTCGTTATCAACAATTGCGGAATAAACGGCTTTATGCTTCTTGTGCTTTAAAATTGAATCTAAGTTTATGCTACAGCCCTTCATATAGTTACTGCTGCCGTGGGCATTGTAGTTGAGGTTGAGCGTCTTGTAATTTTTCTTTACCTTTGTCGCATAATCTCCGACAGTGAAATTAAAGGAACCTATCTTTTTCTTTGTACCCTTTAAATAAACCTTAACCGTGGTTGCACCTTTTTTAAGCCCCTTAACCTTGTAGGTATATTTCTCGCCTTTTTTAGTGTAAGACTTATAAATCTTGGCGATTTTCTTTTTATACTTAAAGGTGTATGTTTTTGTATATGGGTTTTTGAGCGTAATGCTTTTAGTCATTTTCTCATTAATTTTGACGTTCTCAAAATTAATTTTTTCGGGAGCGTTTACGGTAATTTTGTATTTTTTAACAGTAAACATCTCGCCGTTTTTTTCATAGTAAATTGTAACAATCGGCTTTTTTTCGGAAGTTTTCTTTTTTGCAGTTACAGACAGACGGTAATTATTTCCCTCGTCGCTAAAGTCAATATCAATATAATTTTTGCTGTTATTTTTTACCTTGCACTTATATTCCTTTGAGGAAGTCTTTGTATCGGAAAATGATTTAACCGTATACTGAACAAGGGTCTTTTTGGTTGTTTTTTCTGCGGCAAAGGATGTCAGAATTGCCGCCGATGCCGTTATAATTAAAGTCAGAATTATACTTACAGTCGTTTTCAGAAAAACTTTCATAACAACGCCTCCTTAATTCTTGCCCTATATGATATATCATTTTTCCATATTTTGCAAGTTTTCCGTCTTTTTACCCGCTTTAGACCGAAGAAAAATTAAAAAATGCCAAAAATATTGCTAAAACATTTCCTTTGTAGTATCATTACCATATAAGCTTTTCGAGGTGATTTTTATTAAAACCGTACTCATTACAGGGGCGTCCCGCGGAATTGGTGCAAAAACCGCTCAGGCTTTCGCAAAAGAGGGATATCGCGTTATTATAAACTACAACAAAAGCAAAGCCGAGGCACAGACCCTCGCCGATATGCTTTCAAAAAATTACAACACCGACTGCACAGCATACGGATGCGACATCACGGACAGCAAGGCTGTCGCTGAAATGTTCAGCGAAATCGGTACGGTGGACGTACTCATAAACAACGCAGGCATCTCAGAGCAAAAGCTCTTTACCGATATCTCGGACGAGGATTGGAAAAGGATGATGGCAACTAACCTCGACGGCGTGTTTTACTGCTGCCGAGAGGCTTTAAAGGGTATGATACAAGAAAAGAACGGTTCGATTATAAATATCAGCTCGATGTGGGGCGAGGTCGGTGCTTCCTGCGAGGTTCATTACAGTGCGTCTAAGGCGGCGGTAATCGGGCTTACAAAGGCACTCGCAAAGGAAGTTGCCCCCTCAAATATCCGCGTAAACTGCATTACACCGGGCGTAATCGCAACGGATATGATGAAGGGCTTTGACGAGGAAACACTGGAGAGCTTAAAGGAAGAAACTCCGCTTTCAAGGCTCGGAACACCCGAGGATATTGCAAACATGACGGTATTCTTAGCAAGCGAAAACGCCGGCTTTATCACGGGACAGATTCTCGGGGTTAACGGAGGCTTTGTAATTTAATATGGAACAGTTTTCAAAAAAACAGCTTGAAAATTTTTCGTATCTGATAAGTCTGCTGTCCGCTGCAATAAATGAAACCGAGCCGCAAAAACCAAGCGAAAACATAAGCTTTAAGTATATTTATTCTCTCGCAAATGCTCACGAGATTTTAAACACGGTTTTTTATTCAATCGAAAAGCTCAAAATAAATTCTGACAACGAGCTTTTTAAAAAATGGAAGGACAAGCGAAACGAAGCCTTCCACAGAAATATGATTCAAACCGCGGAATTTGAGCTTATAAAAAATGAGTTTACAAAAAACGGCGTTGAGTTTTTGCCCGTAAAGGGAATACCGCTTTGCGAGCTTTATCCGCAGAGCGACTACCGCTTTATGAACGACCTCGACATTCTTGTAAAGGACACAAAAAAAGCGGGTGCGGTGATTAAAACGCTCGGATATTCGCCCAAGCAGGTCGGCGAAACTCATCACGACGAGTTTATTAAACCGCCTTTTATGCTCGTTGAATTGCACCGCGATTTAGTCAGAGCGGACTCAAGGTTTTTCGATTACTACAGCGATATTTTTTCTAGAGCAAACAAAATAAACGAGGCTGAATTTGAGCTTAGCCGAGAAGATTTTTACATTTATTCGGTAGTTCATATTTACAAACACTACTCAAAAGCAGGCACGGGACTTCGCTCATTTACGGATTTATATCTGCTAAATAAAAAATGGCTGTCCTCACTTAACACAGCTTATGTCGAAGGTGAGCTTAAAAAACTGGGGCTGAGTGAATTCCGAGAGAAAATGTCAAAGATTGCAGATAAGTGGTTTTTGCATAATGATTATAAAAGTTTTTCAGACGAGGAGCTTTTTATCCTCACAAGCGGAGCTTTCGGCACAACCGAAAATAAGGTAAACGCTGTAAAGGGTAACAAAGGTAAGCTTGCCTTTGTTTTCAAAAGACTTTTTCCCTCACCGAAAACAATGAAATGGCGTTTTCCGTGGCTTAAAAAATACCCCTTGCTTTTGCCGTACGCGTATCTTTACAGAATTTTACGCGACGGAATAAAAAAAAGAGAGGACGCAAAGGCTGAGCTTTCGGCTCTCAACACAAAACGGAGTTGAGAATTAAAAATTGAAAGCTTACAGAAAACGTAGCTATATCATAAAAGTCTATCGCAGAACTTATCCTACTTATCCAAAGAAAAATAGAGAAAGTATGGTATGTGGGATATCTATTTTAAATAGGGAATACACGTATCGGCGTGGAGAATAAAAAATCGGAACGATGGTCAATCTATCGTTCCGACTTTTATTATGTCTGCAAAATTATTTTAAGTCATACACTTTCATCTTGTTATTATACTCAATAACAAGCTTATCGTCCGTAATCCAGTAGGAATCCGCCTCAACAGACTTTTTCTTTCCGAGTTTACAGTATCCGGCTTTATCGCCTTTTACCTTTTGCACAGCAACCTTGCTGGTGTATTTTTTGCCCTCGGCAGTCGTCACAAAATACTCCGTGCTGCCTGGCTTTAGTCCGCTTGTACAGATTTCGCATTGATAGCCTTTAGCTGCTTTTGAAAGCTCCTGTTGTTTTCCTGATTTAAGGTCAAACTTTAAAAATGTTTCAAAGTCATCATCGAAATAATCGCACATTAAAGCGTAGCTTGCGTCCTTGTCCACATAAAGTGCGTCCGCATTGGTCGGGAGCTTTTTCGATTTTACAGCCTCACCGTTTTTATCAACAGTATAAACATATTTCTCGGTAGAGCTGCCAACCATTTTTCTCGAATAAAAGGCAATTTTATCGCTGTCGACAGAGGCTATGCTCTCGCCGTAGCTGTAATCGACAACTCTGTCAATTCTCTTGCTTTCTAGGTCTAACGCGTACACGGGATATTCGAGCGATTTTCCGCTTAGAATTTCCATTGAATAGAAAAGGTCCGAGGAGAAGTAGATTTTTCCGTTATAATAGGTGTTGTAATGCACCTCGTAATCCTGCGAAACAAGCTCGGGGTCTTTTTCACTGCCAAGCTTATAACGCATAATCATCGTGTCCTCGTCAGCCTCGGTATCGGGACCGTTTTTAAAGTAGAGGTTTCCGTCATAAACCGTAATAAGCGACGCAGGTCCCACTCCGCTGAGCACCTTTTTCTCGTTCTTGCCGTCAATTCCGACGGAATAAATTTCGTATTCGTAAACGGAATCTGCTCCGTCCTTTACGATTACATAATAAACAATTTTTCCGTCTGAGAGCACAGCACCGTTCGACCACTCAGTTTTCGGAGAATTTTCCGAAATTTTCCGACCGCCGTTTTTAAGGTCTTTTTTTACATAGATGCCCTTTTTGTTTGAGTAGACATATCTGTCTCCTGCAAAGAGCAGGCTTGAGCACATATAGTCGTCGCCTATGTAGTAAAACGAATCGCGGCTCAGCACAAAGTTATTTTCCAAAACCGTTTTTTTAATTGTTTTTGCTTCAGTAGTTTCCGTTTCAGGTTTTGACTCCGAAGAACAGCCCGAAAAAACTGCCGTCAAAATCGCAAAACCGCAAAGCAACGCTAAAAATTTCTTCATTATTATCTCTCCTTAAAGGCAAAAAACCTCTGCCCTATATAATTGCACGCAACGAACAGACAGCTTCCGACAACCATACTCAGATTCGCCGCGAAGGATTCAACCGTCATATTAAACATCGAAATTTCATTTGCCTTGCAGATATAATTAGTAAGCGGAACTGCAAGTCCGTAGGCAATCGCGTAGCAAACAGCGATATTAAGTGCAAAACGGATAATCGGTTTAATACCCTTTTCGTTATTTTTAAAGGTAAAGTACTTGTTAAGGAAGTAGCTCATAACGCTCGCCAGAATATAGCTTACCGAGCTTGCGATAAGCACGCCCGTTTCACTGAAATCCTTAAGGAATGTTAAATTGTAGAACACAAACTGCAGTCCTGTTCCGACAATCGTATTCAAAACACCGACTAAAATGAATTTCCAGAATTTAATATCAAAAAAGCTTTTAAGAAAATTTTTCATAATGTTACCTCTTTGATGAAAATTATACCAACTTAAAGCAAAAAAGTCCATATTTTGCGAAAGATTTATTGATTTTTTATATTTACCTATAGAAAAAAATGTGTTATGATATACAATGTATAATAATGTTTTGACAGGAGATTTTTTTATGCCCAGAAAAAAGAAAACACCTGAGCAAGGAGATACTACCTTGCAAAAAATTAGAAAATCCTCGCTGTTTGACTGTCCCGAGCAGGCTACGTTAAGAAAAGGGAAATTTTTCGAGAAAAATATTTTTGTTATTTTCTCGTTTTTAATTCCGTTTGCTCTGATGTTTATTGCGTTTGCGGTTATGGGATGCCGTCCTTTCGGTGACAAACAAATCCTAGTAACCGACCTTTGGCATCAGTATTATCCGTTTTTAGTTGACTTTCAGGACAAGCTAAAGCACGGCGAATCGCTGTTTTGGTCCTGGACGCAGGGTGCCGGTACAAACTACTTTGCACTTATGTCCTACTACCTTGCAAGTCCCTTAAACTTCCTTACGGTATTCGTTCCCAACGAATGGCTGGATATGTTTTTGACCTTCTCCGTTGTACTTAAAATCGGGCTTGCGGGCGGATTTTTCGCTATGTTCTTACGCTACACCTTTAAACGTGACGACATCTCTCTCGTGATTTTCTCAACAAGCTTTGCACTTTCCGCCTTCTTTATGGGCTATTATTGGTGCGAAATCTGGCTTGATACTGTTGCTTTAACGCCGCTTGTTGTGATGGGCTTTACCGCCTTAATGCGTGAGGGAAAATACCGCTTGTATGTAATTACACTCGCACTTTCAGTGCTTGCAAACTACTATGTCGGACTTTTCACCTGCATTTTTATGGTGCTTATTTTCATCGGCTACAGCGTTTGCCGTTGGGACGGATTTAAAGAATTCGGAAAACGCTTTGCACGCATCGGCGTTTGCTCCGTTGTGGCAATTCTTCTTACCCTGTTCTTTATGTTGCCCGCTTTCTTCGGACTTCAGAACACTCACGCCGCAGGAAGCACCTTCCCCACAGGATACCAGATTAACATCGGCTCCTCAAACGATTTTCTCGGCACAATGGACGCTATCAGACAGGTTATCTCAAACACGGGTGCGTTCATCAAACCCGCTACAACCGAGGGCTTGCCGAACATCGCGTGCGGTGTAATCTCCTTAGTGCTTGCGATTATGTTTATGGTGTCGAGAAAGATAAGACTTCGTGAAAAGATTTTTAACGGCTGTTTACTTCTTTTCCTTATAATGAGTTTTATCATTCGTCAGCTCGACTATATGTGGCACGGTTTCCACTTTACAAATATGATACCCTACCGTTTCAGCTACCTTGTAAGCTTTATTCTCGTACTTATGGCGTTCAGAGCTTTTCAGGTGCTTGACGGAATAAACTATTTTGATATTATTCTTACGGCTTTGGTAAGTGCATTAGTTGTACTTTCCTGCATAGGAACTCAGGAAATTCTCGTAATTATTGCGACTTCGGGCATTGCCGTTTTAATCCTCGTTACTCTTTTCCTCTACAAAAAAGAGATTATTAAAAAACCCGTTATGTGCATTATTTTGGCGGCGATTGTTGTCGCTCAAAGCGGAGCAACCGCATACATCGGCGTAAAAACAACATCCGTTACCACAACCTACGATTATCCCCGAGGCGGCGAAAACACCGCAAACGTGGTAGATTATATGAAGAAAACAGAGGAAAACACACCCGAGCTTTGGCGAGCTGACTTTACAAGCACCCAGACGCTTTGCGATTCCTCTCTGAACCGCTTTAACGGTATCTCGATGTTTAACTCGATGACCAACGAAAGCTTTACCAGATTTGCCGAGAACTTCGGACTAATGGGCTGGCTTTCGGGCAACCGCTACACCTACGCGGAAAGCTCACCCGTTACGGATATGTTTATGAACCTAAAATACATCATTTCACGCGACGGAAACTTCAACAACGCAAAATATCTCTCCGAAGCTTTTTCCTCATCGACTGTAAAGCTCCTTAAAAACAAGGCGTACATTCCGATGGGAATGATGGTAAATGACGACCTTCTTAACTACAACGGCGAAGACGCAGAGGACACCTACAACGTTTTTGAAAAACAGAACGAATTCTTCTCGCTTGCAACAGGCATCGACAAGGACGTTTACACCAAGCTCGACGTTGTGGATCAGGGCCACACGGATTATGAACAATTCCCCGTAAACCGCCTTGACTACGGCAGCTACAGCTTCTCCTCAAACGATCAGACAAACGCTCCTCACCTTAAATGGAACTATCGAGCACCCAAGGACGGCTACTACTTCGCCTACGTTCAGATTACCGACGCCGACAACATTACGGTTATGGCGAATGACGCGGCACGCGTGGGAACATCTAACTTCTACATCAAGCGTCCCTACATTATGTCTATCGGCTACTTCAACAAGGGCGACAAAATTTCGATTTACAGCGACCTTGACGCAGGTGCAAACGGCTCGGCTAAGGTTTATGTAAATCTTCTCAACGAGGATGTGTTCAACAAGGGCTTTAGCGAGCTTGTGGGCAACGCAATGGAAACAACCTCGCTGACAGGCTCCTCGATGGCAGGCGACATTTACGCTTCAAAGGACGGACTTTTCTACACCTCAATCCCATATGAGTCCGGCAAAACTGAGGACGACACACTCCTCGGAAAGCTCTTTGCAACCGAAAACGAAGGCTGGACAGCAACTGTTGACGGCAAGAAAACAGAAATTACTCCGATTGCCCACGCACTCGTAGCCTTTAAGCTTGACAAAGGAAAGCACAGCGTCAGCTTACGCTACATTCCGAAGGGCTTTACAAAAGGAGCAATTCTCACCTTTATCGGACTTGCTCTCTTTATCGGTTACACGGTGCTCAGAGTTGTAAAGAAAAAGAAAGTAACAATTTTTTGATTTTCCTCATCAGATGTGAACGTTCTTATTTGAATTTCATCTCCCCCTGACGTTTGTGTCACTATCAAATTTTGGATAGAGAGGATAATTTCTGCGATAGACTGTTATAAACAAACGATAAAAGGCTTCCGAAAAATTCGGAAGCCTTTTCACTTATTCATTATTAGTTGTCCACGTCATGCGTGGACGTCCCTCTCTTAAATTCATTTCCCCCTAACCTTAGTGCCACTATCAAGCTTTGGGTAGAAGGGATAAGTTCTACTGTAGACTTTTATTAAACCTGAATTTTCTGTAATCATTCAATTCTTAACTCTTAATTGTCTAAAACATTTTGCCCTCATATGGTTTATACGGCATTTTATCAAAGTCATAATCAGCAAGCTCGTCAAGCGTGATATTGGTATGACTTCCCTCGTGAATCATAAGGTTTGAGTCCTCGCCCAAATGCACAACGACAACGGGCGTATTTGTGCCGAAAGCGTAGCCGCATTCCCATGCGGTACCGCTGTCGCTGTAGCCGCCGTAATAAAGCATCACAACCGCGTCCGCCCAGTCGATAAACCTTTTATCATTCATAAAAGTTTCTTTAGACCATGCAGGTGAGCCGACAGTTTCCTCGCTTCTGACCTCGTTAAGTCTGGGGCTGAAAACCTCAAATCCCCTGCTCATCAATATTTTTTCAACCTTTTCAACATTCTCAAGCTCCGTCTCATTAAAAAACGGACTT
>JAFLSL010000280.1 GCA_022510985.1 Ruminococcus sp.
GAACGCTCGTAATAAAGGCTTTGACAAACGGAAAAATAGATACAAGCGTTAAGGGCGATGTCGACTTTGACGGAAAGGTTAGTATAAGCGACGTTACAACACTTCAAAAGTATATTGCAAAATCTGCAGAGCTTGACGATGACAAGCTTTTAAATGCTGACTTTAACGGCGACGGTGAAATTAATATCAGCGATGTTACCGCCATTCAAAAACATATTGCTAAAATCCGGTAACACATACAACGCAAAAAAACGGACAGATAATCTGTCCGTTTTCTTTTTGATTTGTTATACGGAAGCGGTGTAATCTATTACACAATAGCCGACATTTCCGTTGTAGCTGGTTTTGCCCCATAGATAACCGTCAGAGCGATAGACACTCGTTATAAATATCTGCGACTTTTTCGGCATTACAGCTATAACATCAGCGTTAATTCCCGCATATTTACGAAGATTAAGACCGTCACTAACACTTATTACACGCATTGAATTAAGGCTTTCACAAGAATTTGTAAAATCATCAGGATAGATGTAACCTTGAAATTCCCATCCGTTTTGACCTGGGTTTTTGTCGTTTATATCGGCATAGGATAGATAAAAGTTTTCGCCCTGAAACGCAGAATTTGAGAACGTAATAGTGCCTGCGTCAATATCTTCGACTACCGCGACGTGACCGCCATAGGGGTTGTCAAAGCAAGCTATAGCACCGAGCTTAGGCGTTTTTCCGTAATCATAAAAATTATTTTCACGGTTATAGCTATACCATTCTCGGGCGTTCGAGGTAGAAAGCTTAGGCTCTTTTCCTAAAAGCTCATATACCCTGCCCCACGCGTACGCCGTGCAATTCGGCATTCCGAAACCGCTGTTGTAAAAAATATTTCCGCTGTAGTAATAATAGTTCGTGTACTCGGGCGGTGTCATTCTCGGAGAAAAGTTTTTTTCGCTTTTTCTTTCTATTTTGACAGAAACACAAACCAGCGAGGAGATTATTCCAAGGATTAAAAGAGTTGTGATTATACGCCGTTTAAAAATTCTGAATCCCATATTACCACCTTTTTAATGTTAAATTTAGGTAATAATATTATGCGGAAAAATTTACTAATTATTCTTGCTTTTCACTCGAAAGGTTTTTAAAGAAGCCTATAGCAAATATCAAAGACGGTATAAACGCTAAAATTATAGATAGCGGTTGTGCCTCTTGAATACCGCTTAATCCACGAAGATTTGAAAGCAAAAGCAAAAGCGGAATAAAGAACAATCCACTCTTTAAAGTCGAGAGGAATGACGCCTTAAAGCGGTTTCCTATGCACTGGAGTGCAAGCTCGATAATCATACAAAACGGCATAAACAGCTGTGAAATTCCCTGAAGTACTAATGCTCTTGCACCTATTTGTACGACTGTGTTGTCATCTCTGAAGATTCTTACGATATCGCTTGAGAAGATAAAAATTACAGTCGACATTATGATTATAAAAATTTGCGAAAGTATACACGCGAACAGAAAACCCTTTTTCACGCGGTCATACTTTTTAGCTCCGTAATTAAACCCGCATACAGGCTGAAATCCTTGACCCACTCCGAGAGCTACCGAGAAGGTAAAGAAAATCACCCTTGAAACAATGCTCATCGCAGCAACCGCAGCGTCGCCGTATATAGCCGCATTGCTGTTTAAAAGGACTGTGCCTAAGCTGTTCAGACCTTGACGTAAAAGACTCGGAAGTCCTGTTGTAACAATATCAGGCAAATATTTTATATTAATGTTTTTTACTGAGAATTTGTAGACAGTTTTTCCACGCAAAAACATACTGAGCAATATGCAAAAGCTAATAACCTGAGAAAGCATTGTAGAAATTCCGGCACCCGAAATTCCAAGCCCAAAAACAAACATAAAAATCGGATCGCCTGCAATATTTAGCAATGCCCCTACGGTTAGACCTATCATTCCGAGTGTAGCTTTACCTTCGTAGCGGAGCAGATTATTCATAAGAAAGCCCGCTGTCATAAACGGAGCGGCAATCAGAATATATGTTATGTAGTCCTTTGCATAGGGTGCAATAGTCTCGGTACTTCCGAGGAGCATAACAAGGTAATCAAGAAT
>JAFLSL010000281.1 GCA_022510985.1 Ruminococcus sp.
CGATGTCTCTGTCGTTGATTGTAACCTTACCTGTACCCTGGTAAAGTCTTACACGAGCTACGGAAGATTTTCTTCTTCCTGTACCGTAAAAATAAGGTGTCTTATCGTACATAATTCTTTGCCTCCTTTTTAAGCTTCTACAGCCTCAGGCTTCTGAGCCTGATGGTTGTGTTCTGCACCCTCAAACAGACGAAGTCTGAGAAGAGCACTTCTGCCGATTGTATTTGACGGAAGCATACCCTTTACAGCAAGCTCCATTGCCTTTGTCGGACGGGTTGCCATAAGTGTATCGTAACGTGTTTCTTTAAGATGACCGATATAACCGGTGTGACGCTGCCACTTCTTCTGAGTGAGCTTATTACCTGTTAAAACAGCATCCTTACAGTTGATGATAATAACGTGATCTCCGCAATCTACATGAGGAGTAAAGATTGGCTTATGCTTACCTCTGAGAAGTACAGCAGCCTCAGCAGCAACACGGCCTAACGGCTTACCTGCTGCGTCAATTACATACCACTTGCGGTCGATTTCGCCTTTTTTTGCCATATAAGTTGACATAGCGTTTCCTCCTAATCTTCTTTCGATTTTTGATGCTTGACTATTATAGCAACCCGAAAGCTCATTGTCAATACTTTTTGCAATGTTTTTTAATTTAGAAAACTCAATCTCCCGAAATCGCCTATTTCCTCTTTTTATCTCGATTATACTAATTCGCGATTTTTGTTTTTTGTTTATAAAAATCTTCGATTATATCTAGACTTTTCGCTTATACGCTGATATAATTGATATATAATGAAAAAGGAGGTTTCCTTAAATGGTTGAATACAGAGTGGGTATAGATTTAGGCGGCACTAATATTGTAGCAGGTGTCGTTCGTTTCGACTCAAAAAAACAAGAATACGAAATAATCGCAAAGGCTGAATGTAAAACAGCTATCCCCCGTCCCGAGGCTGACGTTTGCGATTCTATGGCAGATGTTGTTAAAAAAGCTGTCAGAAAAGCTAAGCTTACTATGGATGATATTGCGTATGTCGGAATCGGCGTTCCGGGAGCAGTTAATCCCGTAACAAGGGTTGTTGAAACTTCCCCTAACCTTTTCTTTAAAAATTGGGAAGTAAGCAAGATGATGGAAGAACGCCTCAATAAATTCGTTAAGATTGAGAACGACGCAAACGCTGCGGCTCTCGGCGAATTCCTTGCAGGCTCAGCTAAAAACTGCAAAAACGCTGTTGCCGTTACACTCGGAACCGGTGTCGGCGGAGGTATCGTTATTGACGGTAAAATCTACAGCGGCTCAAACTTTGCGGGTGCGGAGCTTGGTCATATGGTTATTGTTAAGGACGGAAAAAAATGCGGTTGCGGAAGAAGAGGATGCTGGGAGGCATATGCTTCTGCTACAGCACTTATCAATATGACTAAGGACGCTATCGTAAATGAGAAGGCAGAGTTTTCTTATATGCTCGATGCTGTTGACGGCGATTTAAATAACGTAACAGGAAAAACCGCGTGGGACGCTATGCTTGCAGGCGACTCAACCGGCAAGGAAGTTATCAACAACTACATAAGCTATCTTGCAACGGGTATTGTGAATGTTATTAACATCTTTCAACCTGACGTGCTTTGCATCGGCGGCGGAGTAAGCAAACAAGGCGAAAATCTCCTCGCTCCCGTCAGAGCAATTGTAGAGCAAGAGAGAATTACAAAACATAACGAAAAGCAGACAGTAATATGTACAGCTACTCTCGGCAATGACGCAGGCATTATCGGAGCGGCTTGTCTTTAATTAATTGTTTCTTTTATTAATATAAGCGACTTCGCTCTGTATATAATAAGTAATATATACAAAAAATTAAAAGGAGAAGCTTTCAATTATAAAGAAAACTTCTCCTTAACTGATAAATTGCGGAATAAAAAGTCTTGTCCTACAAATTTGAGAAAAAGTATTGACAAATAAAGGGTTTTATTATAGAATAATTGATGCTGACTTTCTAAGTCGGCAAATGTGGCGGAATAGCTCAGCTGGCTAGAGCATTCGGTTCATACCCGAAGTGTCGTAGGTTCAAGTCCTATTTCCGCTACCAA
>JAFLSL010000282.1 GCA_022510985.1 Ruminococcus sp.
CCTCAATCGGATATATTCAGGGCAATAACCATAATATTTATTACGTTATTTCAGGTATTTTGGCTTGTTCCTCAAATACATTTTTGAAGTGGGCAAAAAAGCCCAGCCAATGCGTAACCTATAACTCTGCTCACGATAATCTTACTCTTTGGGATAAGCTTTTAAAATCACAGAATATTTCCGACTACAATACCCACGATGAAAATATTCTCGCAATGAATAAGCTTTCCGCTGCTCTGGTTTATACTTCTCAGGGTATTCCGTTTATCTTAGCAGGCGAGGAAATGGCACGTACAAAGCACGGCGACCACAACAGCTACAAATCTCCTCTTTCTGTAAATGCCATTGATTGGGAGCGAGTAAAGTCTTATAAAAATCTTGTAAATTACTATAAGGGACTTATAGAAGTACGCAAGAGCTTTACACCCTTAAGAGAGCCGACAACCGTCACTGTAAGCAATACTTATTTTGAAACGGACGGCCATTGCATAGCATATACTGTTCCTAATATTACCCACGGCGAATGGGATATGATGGCTATTTTATTTAACAACAGCCACGAAGTCGGCAAAATTACGCTCAAATCCCACACAACCTTGCCTCATTCATGGGTTATTATTACAACAGGTGAAAAATCAGGTGTTAAGGAGCTTAAGCGTATCGACGGCAATGATATCAACATCCCTCCGATGAGCACCTTAATCTTAGTCGATGACAAAAGTTTTGACCGCTTAAAAGCCGAGAAATGATTTCTTGACAAACTCAAAAATTATGTTATAATTAAAATGTTATCCGTTAAGCTTAGGTTTAACGGATACTATATATCCTTGCGATATTTAGATATATCGCCATTATGTCCAGAAGGAGGTGTTCAACGTGGCAGTAAAAGCTAATTACGAGACAGTAATGATTTTCTCTTTAAAGCTCGGCGAGGAGGGCATTCAGGCTCTTATCGAGAAGTTCAAGGCTTTAATCGAGAAGCACGCTACTCTGCAGAATGTTGATGAATGGGGTAAGCGTAAGCTCGCTTATCTTATCAACAAAGAAAGCGACGGTTACTATGTTCTTATGGATTTTGAGTCAGAGGCTGAATTTCCTGCAGAGCTTGACCGTGTTTACAAAATCACAGACGGCGTTCTCCGTTCTATGATTATCAAAAAAGGTGAATAATTAATGGCACGCGTTTATCGCGAATGAAAGGATGAAAATTATGTTGAACAGAACTATTTTAATGGGTCGCTTAGTTGCTGATCCCGAACTCAAAACAACAGCCTCAGGCGTTAGCGTAACAAGCTTTCGTATTGCGGTTGACCGTAACTACGTAAAAAGCGGAGAAGAGCGTAAAGCAGACTTTATCGATATCGTTTGCTGGCGTCAGACCGCTGAGTTTGTTTGTCGTTATTTCGGCAAAGGTTCGCTCATTGCTGTTGAGGGACAGCTTCAGTCCCGTACCTATCAGGCAAAAGACGGTACAAATCGTTATGTTGTAGAGGTTGTAGCCGATAATGTCAGCTTTACAGGCGAACGTCGTGAAGCAGGCTCTTATAACCAGTCTTACAATTCCTACAATAATGCTCCTGCAGCTCCTTCTTTTGAGCCGCAGCCCCAGCCTGAGCCAAGTTATCAAAGCGGTGCGAATTCCGATTTTCAGGAAGTTCCGCTCGATGATGATGACTTACCGTTTTAATTGATTCTAATTCCTTCGGGAATGTATAGAAAAGCTTCTAAATTTTGAAAGGAGAGATAATCATGGCAGATCGTCCGATTCGCGGCCGCAAGGGTCGTAGAAAAGTTTGTGCTTTTTGCGTGGACAAGATTGAGAACATTGATTATAAAGATATCGCTCGTTTACGTCGTTATATGAGCGAGCGTGGTAAGATTTTACCCCGCCGTGTAACAGGTACTTGTGCAAGACATCAGAGAGAACTCACAACCGCTATCAAGCGTGCTCGTCAGGTTGCACTTCTTCCTTACACAACTGACTGATTATTTAATGTTAAGGCTGTCTTTTGACAGCCTTTTTCTTTTGAGAAAATATCAAAAAATACTTTTATTTTTTAATCTTTCATTG
>JAFLSL010000283.1 GCA_022510985.1 Ruminococcus sp.
TTGCCTGATGCGATAAAATCTTTTACAGTGTCTTTGATGCCATAGCTTCCCATAGTTTTCATACAGTCGCCGAACGAACCCTGACCCGGAAGAATAGCACCATCGGCATTTAGAATTTCCTTTTTATCACTCGTAACGATACATTCACAGCCGATAGATTTAAGTGCTTTGTATACGCTTTGGATATTACCTGCACCGTAATCAATAATTGCAATCATATTTTACCTCATAACCAAATCATTATATTGTTTCTATTCTAACATATTACCCAACATAACGCAAGAAAATGATAGCGTAATTACTAAATCTTGCATAAATATTAACAAATTCCGCTAAAGCAGTTGAGTTTTGCAAGTTTAAGTGGTAAAATGAAGTTGTTAATCAAGGATTAAACTAATTAAAAAGTAAGGAAGTTAAATAAATGGTTGAACATTTACTCCCAAGAATAGAAATGAATATGAAGACCTTTTCAAAAGGTCAGAAACGTATTGCGACTTTTATAGAAGAGCATTACGACAGAGCCGCGTTTATGACAGCCTCAAAGCTGGGAAAAACTGTAGGCGTTTCCGAGAGTACGGTAGTTCGTTTTGCAACCCAGCTCGGCTATTCAGGCTACCCAAAGCTGCAAAAGGCTATGCAGGAAATGATTCGCGACAAGCTGACCTCAGTTCAGCGTATTGACGTAACTACAAACCGTATCGGAAATGATGACGTTCTTGATTCAATTATGAATCAGGATATTGATAAAATCCGCAGAACTTTAGAGGAAACCTCTCACGATGATTTTAATTCCGCGGTTAAGTCTATAGTCAATGCTCGCAGAATTTACATTTTCGGCGTACGCTCAACCGCGTCGCTTGCTCAGTTTCTCGGCTACTATTTCGGACTTATTTTCGATAATGTCCGCGTAATTACAGACACATCTAAAACCCATACCTATGAACAGCTTTTCCGTATCGGAAAGGATGACGTTATGATTGGTATCAGCTTTCCGAGATACAGCACAATGGCGGTTGATTCAATGACGCTTGCACGTGAGCGTGGAGCGAATGTTATCGCAATTACCGATAGTATGGTTTCTCCTCTTGTTACCGCATCTGACGAGGTTTTAATTGCTCGCAGTGATATGGCTTCGGTTGTCGATTCACTCGTCGCTCCGTTGAGCCTTATAAACGCACTTATTGTAGCTACTGTCTTAGAGAAAAAGGAAGAGGTAACCGAAACATTTAAAGAGCTTGAAAAGGTATGGAACCATCAGGGCGTTTACGATAATCGAACTCAGAATTTTTAAAATATGAATAAAATAATTATTATAGGCGGCGGTGCGTCGGGATTAATGGCGGCAGGCTTTGCCTCTATGTATGGTGCCGACGTTACAGTTTTTGAAAAAATGCCGCGTATCGGGCGAAAAATTATGATTACGGGAAAGGGAAGATGTAACCTTGCAAACGCTTGCGATGTTCAGACTTTTATGCAAAATGTTCCTGTAAATAATAAGTTTCTCTACAGTTCCCTCAATAATTTTCCACCATTTGATATCATAGAATTTTTTGAAGAACAAGGCTTAAAAACTAAAATTGAACGCGGAAACCGTGTGTTCCCTGAATCCGACAAGGCGATTGACGTTGTAGATACAATGCGTAGCTTTGCCGAAAGAAACGGTGCAAAAATTATCAATGAAACCGCTGAGGATGTAATCTCTGAAAACGGCGTTATAAAAGCCGTTAAAGCAGGCGGTAAAATTTACAACTGTAAAAGCGTTATAATCGCAACCGGCGGAGCAAGCTATCCGAGAACAGGAACAACAGGCGACGGCTATAAATTTGCAAAAAAGCTCGGACATACTATAATCGAGCCAAAACCCTCGCTCATTCCGCTTGAATGTTCTGACAGTGACTGCAAAAGTCTTCAGGGCTTATCTCTTAAAAACGTATCTCTTAAAATCAAGGATAAAAACGGTAAGCTTGTGTATGACGATTTTGGTGAAATGCTTTTTACTCATTTCGGAATATCAGGTCCTATGGTGCTTTCAGCAAGCTGTAATATGCGTGATTATTCACTGG
>JAFLSL010000284.1 GCA_022510985.1 Ruminococcus sp.
TTATAAAGGGTATATACCGCAGCGAGGTGACCCTCGATGCGTAAAACACTTAAAATCTATAAGCCGTTTACTCACGCCGGAATATTGATGTCGGCACAGTATCGTGCGA
The DNA here is from genome assembly GCA_022510985.1 of Ruminococcus sp. Classification (GTDB taxonomy): domain Bacteria; phylum Bacillota; class Clostridia; order Oscillospirales; family Acutalibacteraceae; genus Ruminococcoides. The sequence goes on from JAFLSL010000284.1 coordinate 110, forward strand.
ACTTTTTGTTCTTTTTGCTCGGCGATATTTTGATGTGCTTTATAAACTATTTTTTATGGCACGCGGTTTATAATTCGGGTGGATCTGAGAGCTTTATGGGCTTTTCCGAGGTGGATATGGTGGTTTATATTTTTATAAGCTTTCTGACCGCAACGATAGCCTACTCCGACGGTTCATACGCGGTAGGCGAAGAAATCCGCGATGGTACAATTGCTATGCGAATGATTAAGCCTATCCGATTTGACCTTGCGTTTCTTTTTCAGGAGCTTGGCGAAAGGCTTATGACGCTTTTCTTAGTGTTTGCTCCGCTTGTAATCGGTGTTGAAATCTATAAATTTGCAGCAACGGGTACGGTTGCGTTTAGTATCGTAAATTTTGTTTTGTACTTTTTGAGCCTGACGCTTGCGTATTTAATCAATTTTTACTTTAACGTGTGCTACGGATATTCGGCGTTTGTTTTAAAAAACCTTTGGGGTTCAAATTTGCTGAAAAACTGCATTGTCGGGTTCCTCTCGGGCGGAACAATTCCGCTTGCGTTTTTACCGCCTGTGGTCGGTGCGGTGTTTAACTTTCTTCCGTTTGCATCGCTCACATATACCCCCGTTATGATTTATATCGGAATGTATGAGCCGATGCGAATACTTTTGAGCTTTGGACTGCAAATTTTCTGGTTAGCATTTTTTATTGTGCTTCAGCAGATAATCTGGAATGCAAGCGTTAAGCGTTTGAGTGTGCAGGGGGGTTGAGTATGAAAGTATTACATAAACTACACCGTGCACTAAAGCTCCACCGTATTTTCATAAAGCAGGATTTGAAAAAGCTTATGGAATACAAAATCGACTTCTTAACAGGAGCGATTGCACTTTTGATTTCGCAGGGAATAAATATATTTTTCCTCACGATTATTTTCGCAAATATTCCGAACCTTGAGGGGTGGACGTTTGACCAAATACTTTTTATCTACGGTTTTGCACTGCTTCCTAAAGGACTGGATCATCTTTTTACGGATAATCTATGGTCGATAGGATACTTTATCGTCAGAAAAGGCGATTTTGACAAATATCTTACTCGTCCCGTCAGCACGCTGTTTGCCGTAACGGTAGAAAAATTTCAGGTTGACGCATTCGGAGAAATTGTTGTCGGAATACTTCTGCTAGGAGTAAGTCTGCCCAAGGTCAGCCTGAATTTAAGCGTTATCAACGTGTTGTTGTTTGTGGTATCGGTATTTTTTGCGACGTTTATTTATACCGGCATAAAGCTCATTACCGCCTCGGTTGCTTTCTGGACAAAGCGTAGCGGTAATATAACGTATATGTTCTATATGATAAACGACTTCTCTAAATATCCGACAACGATTTACAATCGTGTTGTTCGTGCGATTATCACCTATATCGTTCCGTTTGCGTTCACTGCTTTTTTCCCCGCAAGCTATTTTATTGCAGGCGGAAATCCGTGGTACAATATCGGCGGAACGGTGGTTATGGCTGTTGTACTTATGGCGGTTGGAATTTTTGTGTGGAACAAAGGCGTAACTGCCTATGAATCCGCGGGAAGTTAAATTTAATATTTAGTGTCACAAATTAAATCTTGCCGAGGTTATAGTGTATGAGAGGAGTGATTATGTTATGAAAAATGCTTTATGCTTAATGCTTGTAATCACAATTTTATCCGCTGTAGCCTCGGTTTCCGTATATGCTGCAGGGTCCCGAAAATACGGCGATGTGGATTTGAATAATAAGGTTAATATCAATGATGCAACTATAATTCAGCGTTATCTTATCAAAAGCTATAAGTTTGACGAAACTCAAAAAACGCTCGCTGATTTTGACGGCAATGGTTATATCGATATCAGCGACGTTACTGCAATTCAGAAAATGCTTGCAAAAACAGACTACCGCTACAGTCACGAGTTTTGTGCTTTGTCCGAAGAAAAAGCTCCCGAG
>JAFLSL010000285.1 GCA_022510985.1 Ruminococcus sp.
GTGAGCGAGCCGTGCTTAAGAACATCGCGAACGGAATCGTTCGGGCCTAACTTCTCAGAGTCAATCCATACGCCCTGTCCCATAAGGAACGGATAGTTCTTTACAAGCTTTGAACACTGGATTTCAAATCTCTCTAAAAGCTGTTCAACGCAAAGGTCGCACATTCTGTCGAGCTGTTCAAAGAAGAAGTCAACATTTTTATTTGAAAGTATTGCAAGACGGGGAAGGTTAATTGAAGTAAAGCTTAGGTTACCTCTTCCGTATGTCTGCTCTCTGTCGGGGTCGTAAGCGTTACCCATAACTCTTGTACGACATCCCATATATGCAACCTCTGTCTCGGGACGACCTTCAACATAATACTGTTTGTTAAACGGAGCGTCCAGGAACGAGTAGTTGGGGAAAAGACGCTTTGCGGAAACCTTCATTGTCTGCTTGTAAATATCGTAGTTCGGGTCAGAAGGATTGTAGTTTATGCCTTCCTTAACCTTAAAAATCTGAATGGGGAAAATAGGTGTTTCGCCGTTTCCGAGACCGTTGTCTGTAGCCTTGAGGATATTTTTCATAACCATTCTGCCCTCGGGTGAGATATCTGTTCCGTAGTTTAAGGACGAGAACGGAATCTGTGCACCTGCACGGCTGTGCATGGTGTTGAGATTATGAATAAGAGCCTCCATAGCCTGGAATGTTGCTCTGTCGGTTTCACTCTCAGCATGCTTGAATGCAAAACGCTGGATTTTATTTGCAAGCTTTTCTCCGAAATTATCGGTAAGAAGTTTAATTTCAGCAGCCTTGTACTCGGGGCTGTTGTCCTCAAGCTTCGGCTTCTCACCTGAAATCTCTTCTGCCTTATTTGTAATATCCTTTGCGAGTGATTCGGGATTTTCTGTTTCTGTCAAAAGTTCGATAGCTCTCTCAATATTCTGGCGGTAACGCTTTCTGTATGTTTTAGCAACTCCCGGAGCCATTGAGTAATCGAAATTCGGCACACTCTGACCGCCGTGCTGGTCGTTTTGGTTAGACTGAATCGCGATACAAGCGAGTGCAGAGTATGATTGAATATCGTTAGGCTCTCTTAAATATCCGTGACCTGTTGAAAATCCGTCCTTAAAAAGCTTAACGAGGTCAATCTGACAGCAGGTTGTTGTAAGAGTGAAGAAATCAAGGTCGTGAATATGAATATCGCCGTCGAGGTGAGCCTTGCTGTGTTTCGGATTTAAAATGTACATATGATAAAACTGCTTTGCACCCTCAGAGCCGTATTTAAGCATTGTGCCCATAGCAGTATCGCCGTCTATATTAGCATTCTCACGCTTAACGTCATTGTCCTTAGCTGATTTAAAGGTAAGATCCTCGTAAATCTTCATCAGCTTTGTATTCATATCACGTACTCTTGTACGGTTAGCACGATAGAGAATATATTCCTTAGCGGTTCTGGCGTGTCCGTTTTCAATAAGAACTTTTTCAACCGTATCTTGTACGTGTTCCACGCTGGGCTGAGTTTCAGCCTGAGACTCAAGCATATCGCAAACCTGCCTTGCAAGCTCGTTAGCGGTTTCATAATCTGTACCGCCGATAGCCTGAGCAGCCTTGTATATAGCCTGTGAAATTTTCTCGATATCAAAGTTAGCTGTACGTCCGTCACGTTTCTTAATCTTCGTAATCATCATTATCCTCCCAAGATTACACAATTGTAAATGTTATTTCTTTAAAAACACAATATCTAGTGGTCTTTCTCTGATTGCTCGCACATTATAGCGGATTTGCATTTTTTCGTCAATAGTCAAAATGCCAAATTTAAGACTCCATTTTTGTGCAATTCGAGCATAAAACTTAAATAAAATTTTCTATTAGAATTAAATGCTAAAAATCAACAAATTGTGTCTAAATTGTAACCGTACGCAAGATATAGTGTTTGTTAAAAAATGTAATTTAAAGGTTACAGAGATTATACAATTAAGAGTTAAGAATTAAGAATTGAAAGTAGTATAATAAAAGTCTATAGCAGAACATTTTCTTTCTATCCAAAATAAGACAGAG
>JAFLSL010000286.1 GCA_022510985.1 Ruminococcus sp.
TATATCTCGCGATTTTCTTTTGCTATTCTTCGATTACACTTTATTGGCGGCTTGCACACGAAAGCAATGGTATATTCTTTTTCGCCTTCGGAATAGCTGTGATAATTGCGGTAGCGGTACTTTTTATTTTTTACAACGTACCCGTAATGACGGTTACGTTCGATTTGTCGCTTAAAAACATATACAAAAATTCTGCACTTATGGCACTCGGCGAGTTTAAAAATAATTTCTTTGCGACATTGGGACTTTTCCTGCTGTTTATTTTCTGTGCGACAGTATTTTTTGCCGCACCGAATGCGATAGTACTTTTGATAGTAATGCTCTTTTTGAGTGTGCTTATAGTTCCGTCCACAGCCTCGTATATTATGAATTTCTACGTTTATAAGGATATGGAAAATGTTATCTCGAACGGTGAAATTAAATCCGAGGAGCTTAGAAAAAAGATTGAAGAAAAGCAGTTGCAGATAAAAAAAGAGGAAGAAAAGCTTGATTTTTCGGCACTTGACCTCGATGAAAATAAGGACGGGGATGAGTATCTTTTCTTTAACGGAAAGATGATACGCCGAAGAGTTTTGATTGAAATGAAGAAAAAGCAGGAGAATGCTGATGAGTAAGAAGAAGTCAAAAAAACGCAAAAATCCCGTCCAAAAGAAAAAGCAGAAAGATTTTAAGCCTTTGATAATTGCGGGCGTGGCTGCGATAGTGTGTGTTGTTTTTATAGTAATTACCTATGTCGTGTATCTCAACACTTCACTCGAGGCGACTGATTTTGTAAATAAGGATTTTAAAAGCGTTAGTGCATTTGACGCAAGCGGTGACGAGGCTGATATGAACGACATTTATCATGTGCGTTACGACAACTATCAAGGTTCACTGTCGTTTAAAGGTGACGGAACTTTTGAGCTTTGGCTTACGCCCGGTTCTCTTGATGACGGAGTTCACAGCGGCTCATATACCTATAACCGTGATAAGCAGGTTTTAAATGCAACTTTCGACAGCGGTGACAAGGTGAAGTTTAAGCTTGTCAGAAATTCCGACGGGACGCTCAAAAGAATAGAGGTTCCGTATGACGGATATACGGTTTATTTTGCAGGTTAATATAGTATCTTATGTGCGTATAACTTCGGTTGTACGCACTTTTTTATTTTAAGAAACAACCCATTGTAATTTGTAGATGTTCACAAAATTGTATACGAAATTTAATGCTGTTTGCATAAATATCATCTTGAATTTTCTACGTGCCAATATATAGAAAAAAGAACTTTAAAGTGTTAGAATAATAGTAGATTAATTATAACTCCGTTCGACAAGTTGCGGATTTAAAAAATAACGCGAAAGAGATGTTAACAATGTGAAAGCAATAGGAACTGTAACGAAACAAATATGTATGAGATGTATTCCAGTCAAAAAAATTCTGTCATCTTTTTTAGTTTTAAAGGTTATAGTGATATAGGAAAAAGGAGGAAATGAAAATGAAAAAAGCTATAACTATATCATTGTTTGCAATTTTTATTGTAAGTTTTATTATTCCGGTAGGAGCATTTACTCCATTACAACCAAATGAGCAGGTTGAATATATATTTAGAGAATATTATACTTTGAATACAAATGGAGAGAAAGCGGAAAAGATTATTTGTACGGAAATGTATAATTGTCCCGGAAGCAAATTTGGAAATGAGTATTATTTAATACGTTTTATTTCAAAGAATGTTTTAAAACAAACATATTTTAACCGCTTTGGAAACAACAATGAGTTCTATGAAAGCAGCGAAATAACAAATAGACTCTTTCCGTCAGGAATTGTAGTCTTTATTGGCAATCCGTATGATGACGAATATAAGGATAACTTTTTATCGCTTGCGGAGATTGCAAAAAGCAATCCGGATGCAATTGACTACATTTCTGAACAGATTGGTACAGAATATGTTGGAAGAAGTGAAGATACAAATTCTATGGATTCATATTCTACACAGCCAAAGGAAACTGTTAAAAAGCCAACCGCTAAAAGTGCTAATACAATGAAGGTTACT
>JAFLSL010000287.1 GCA_022510985.1 Ruminococcus sp.
AAGCAGAAACTGAGCGGAGAATATAAATTATTTTTTACTTTATAGGAGTCTGATTTTCTCTTTGTTGCAAGATCTAATCAGGTCAATTTTCGCAACTCGTTACGGAACAGTTTCCTATAAAGTAAAAACGCCCCGAGCAAACGCTCAGGGCGAACAAAGTCCGTGGTACCACCTGTGTTCAGATAAAATCTGCACTCAAATTCCATATAACGGTAGAAACCCGTCGAAGCCTACTTTTCTTCTCAGTTTTCAGCCCCAAAGCTCAAAGGCTACATCCGAAAAACCCTCACGAAAGCTTGCACCAACCGCTTTCTCTCTTTGCATCAGGTCAAACGGACCTCCTCGTCACAGCCGTTTTTGTGATTTTCATTATTTTAGCATAGCGAATTTATGTTGTCAAGGAGCTTTATCACTCGTTCACAAACTGCGAGTTGTACAAATTATAATAAAAACCCTTCCTTTTAAGAAGCTCGCCGTGCGTTCCCTGCTCCACGATATCGCCATCGTTCATAACGAGGATAATATCGCTTTCTTTTATCGTGGAAAGACGGTGTGCAACGACAAAACTCGTTCTGCCTTTCATCAACTTTTTGAATGCCTTTTGCACTCGGATTTCGGTCAGCGTATCTATCGAAGAAGTCGCCTCGTCCAGAATAAGCATCGGCGGATTGAGAGCCATCGCCCTCGCAATACAGAGCAGCTGTTTTTGTCCCTCAGAAAGATTTGTCGCACCCTCGGTTATTTTTGTGTTGTAGCCGTCGGGCATTTTTCGGATAAAGCTGTGGGCGTAAGAGAGCTTTGCGGCGTTTATAATTTCCTCGTCCGTACAGCTCGGGTTTCCGTAGCGGAGATTTTCCATAATCGTTCCCGAGAACAGTCGGCTTTCCTGCAGCACCATTCCGAAAAGCTTTCTAAGGCTGTCGCGTTTTATGTCGCGGGTGTTAATATTGTCGATTAAAATTTCGCCCGACTGCACCTCGTAAAACCGCATTATAAGGTTAATCAGAGTTGTTTTTCCGCAGCCTGTCGGCCCAACAATCGCAACCTGCTGACCGCTTTTTACCGAAAGCGAAAAATCCTTAATCAGCTCTTTTTCAGGGTTGTACGAAAATTTCACGTGCTTAAACTCGATATCGCCTTTTACGTTTTCAAGTGTTTTTTTGCCCTCATCGCTCGGCTCATCCTCACTCTCGAGAATTTCAAAAATTCTTCCGCCTGCCGCGATAGCGGTCTGGATTTGCGTTAAAACTCCCGTAACCTCGTTAAACGGCTTTGTGTACTGATTAGCGTAGCTCAGAAAGCAGGAAAGCTGACCGATAGAAAGCACGCCCATAAACGCACTGACCGCGGTTAATGCTCCGACAATTCCCGTAACCGCGTATACCATATTATTAACAAAGCGTGTACAAGGATTTGCTAACGCCCCCGCAAACTGTGCCTTAAGTCCAACCTTAAACAAGCGGTTGTTAAGCTTTGAAAAATCCGCCTGACTTCTGCTTTCGTAGGCAAACGCCTTAACGAGCTTTTGGTTGCCGACGGTCTCCTCGACAAAAGAGCTTATCTCGCCCTGGAGCTGTTGCTGGTCGCGAAAGCTTTTTGCACACATTTTTCCGATAATCATTGCAACAAGCACGGAAAGCGGAGTTAGAATTACTACAACAAGTGCAATCCACGCGTTAATCGCAAGCATAAATATAAGCGTTCCCAAAATTGTAACAATGCCCGAGAAAAGCTGGTTGATAACCTGCATAAGCCCGTCACCGACAGCCTCGACGTCGTTCGTAATTCGGCTCATTAAATCGCCGTGCGGATGCGAGTCGATATAGCTCAGCGGAAGTTTATTCAGCTTTTTAAAAACGTCGCTCCTCATATCACGAACAGTGCTGGCACAAATTATGTTTGTGCTGTTGCCCATAAGCCAACCCGAAATCACGATAAACACAATACATATGCCGATTTGGGCTGTAATACTGAAAATCCTCTCAAAATCAACCGCACCCTGTTGTATCATAAAATCAATCG
>JAFLSL010000288.1 GCA_022510985.1 Ruminococcus sp.
AGGAAATATATCTGCTCAATCTGATGAAACTGTAGCTGTAAAAGAAGATGTTACTAAAGCGGTTGTTATTAAAAAGGTCTTTCTTTTTGTTTTTGGTTGTGCGGGAATAATTATCGGCTCCGAGCTGCTTGTAAACTACGGCTCGGCGATAGCATCGTCACTGGGTGTTCCGACAAGAATTATCAGCATTTCAGCAGTAGCAATCGGTACTTCTCTGCCGGAGCTTGTTACAACAATTTCTGCTATCTCAAAAAAGCAGGCATCGCTTTCGGTCGGAAATATTCTCGGCTCAAATATAATTGACCTAACATTTATATTGCCGCCGTGTGCACTTGCCTACGGCAGCAGCTTGCCCGTTTCGAGCGGAACACTTTTTGTTGATTTGCCTGCATTGTTTATCCTGTCGCTGCTATGTTTTGTGCCGACTTTCTTTACAAAAAAATTTGCCCGCTGGCAGGGCGTAATGCTGCTTGTAGTCTATGCAGTGTATCTCGTATATACCTTTGCTTTTCACTAATTAAAGGACTGATAAAATGAACCATAAAGGAACAAAAAAGCTCGAAACCGAAAGGCTTGTGCTAAGGGAATTTAAACTTAGCGATGCTTTGAATATGTATAATAATTGGGCAAGTAATCCGAATGTTACAAAATTTCTTATATGGGAACCTTACAAAAGCGTTGAAGACGTTGAGGAGTATATAAAGACGGTTATCAACGAATACGAAAAGCTTGATAAATACGACTGGGTTATAGTGGAAAAAAGTTCAGGTCAGGCCATCGGAAATATAAGTGTTGTAAAAATAAACGAGCCTACTTCATGCATGAAAATCGGCTATTGTTTGGGAGAAAAATTTTGGCATAATGGCATAATGACGGAAGCGTTTATGCGTGTAATAAAATTTCTGTTTGAGGAAGTAGGGTGCAACCGAATTGAGGCAACCCACGATGTTTCAAATCCGAACTCTGGGAAAGTTATGGAGAAATGCGGATTAAAATATGAAGGAACACTCAGGCAATCGTCAGTTAATAATCAAGGTGTTTATGATTGTGTTGTACGCTCGATTTTGAAAAGTGAATATTAAATTAAAAAGACATCAAGGTTTTTCCTTGATGTCTTTTTTGCAGGATTTTATTTAACTGTGATTTTGCATTTAAGCTTCATACCGTTTGTCTTAACAGTGATAGTTGCCTTGCCTTTCTTCTTAGCGGTAACCTTACCCTTGCTATTTACTTTAGCAACCTTTTTGTTGTTTGAAGTAAACTTAGCCTTGCCGACTTTGCCTGTAATTTTAATCGTAAAGGTCTTGCCTTTTTTTAAGGATTTTTTACTTTTATTTAACTTCGGGTTAGAAGTAACGGTTACCTTAGAAATAAGCTTATCTCCGTTTTTGAGCGTTGCGGTAATTATTGCACTGCCTTTTTTGAGTGCGGTTATTTTGCCGTTCTTAACGATTGCAACCTTTTTGTCCGACGAGTTCCAGTTTTTGATTGTACTTTTTGATGTGCTGATTTTCTTAGTTTTTCCTGCCTTTAATTTAACTGTTTTAATGCTAATATTTCCATCAGAGCTATCCGCCGGTTTTGGTACAGGAGCCGGGAAAGCAATAAGAATATCATCTCTTTCGTTCATTTTTTCTATAAGGTCAATTACGTTCTGCTTACCGGGAGTCTCTAGATATAATGTATAAGAATATTGACGCTGGTATTTTTTGTATGTTTCGGATCTTTCTGCCTCGTTAAGCGAAAAAGACCATATGCGTGAAACTCCTAAATCCTTGAAATCATCCAGAGAATACGTTTTTTCTCCTGACTTAACCTTTTTTGTAGCATCCTCTGTAAGAACAATATCCACAAACGAATCTATTATATCGTCCTCAACTGTATACTTTTTATTTAACATTTCTTTTGCTTTTTCCTCGGTAACAATGTACCAAAAACTGTCATCCTCTACGCCAAAGTATTCATCACATTCATCAGCGGAATGTAGCGATTCAGTA
>JAFLSL010000289.1 GCA_022510985.1 Ruminococcus sp.
TCTTTCCGCTGTAGTAGGATAGAGTTGTTGTTTTTTCATCAGCAACTTGATTAACATATTTATCGTTCGAGTCATAAACCTGGTACTGAACCTTAATTACATTACTGTAACCCGGATTTGAAACCTCAACGCTGTATACATCGACGCCGTTAAATTTCATATCTGTTTTATTAAAGTAATACGCATGATAAGAATTTGTACTGTCTTTAATATTAATTCTGAACGTATTACCCGCACTGATATCAGACGCAGCAGGTGCCATATAGAAGGTATAGTTTACAGTGTCATCAATCGGATTAGTTGTCGGAGCTTCCGTAGGATCGTAGCCTATAGAGCCTTTACAAGTGATTTTTACAGAATTATCAGAAGAATCATATACAATACTTAGTGTCAATCCACTTGACAAACCTTTAATTGTAATACTGCTTCCTCTGCTGCCTGCACCGACTAAACTATAGTTATACTCATTTCCTGCCGTGTATGTAAAATTAGTGCTTGAAGAAACGCAATTATATTTTGCCAAAGAATTGTCATAGATACACATATTGATATCATTGCTGTTAGCGGCAATAAAATCAAGCGAATATTTTGAGTTACCCTGAGGTTTAAGGAATGTATCTATATCAGTCCATGCGTGAGAGCCTTGGTTATAATAACACATAGCATAACGCTTGTCATCATCAACATTATTTGTTGTGGAATTAGGCAAAGTAGGCAGAACTGAACTTTCAAAATTAAAGTTTCCTACTTGGATTTTTCCTTCCGAATCTGTTTTATCTTTTAGATGGAAGCAATTAAATTCATATTTATTCAACTCAATATTAACAGTTTGAGCCGCACCGCTCGTTTTTCCATCATTAAATATGATTTGACTGTACTGTCCTGCGTATTCAAACTTGATACCATAAACATCATGACCGTAGTTTGTGCCAATCTTTTGCATACGTACACCGGGCCATGTTCCGTTATTGCTTGAACCCTTCCACGCGTATGCATAGACATTTGACCAATCATAAGTATTCTCAAAGAAATAAATATCGCCTATAGGATAAACTTTTTTAACACCAATATGCTCAGCGATAGTGTTAAGATCTGAAATAAGGGTATCAAACTTAGTTACAACTTCGCTCTCATTTTCTACAGAGGAATTGTTCCTATACTGATAATACAGTTTCTTTAATGACTGATACTGGTCATATGAAGAGAACGTATAGTAAGCTTCAAGTATAGACTTAACTTCAGAAAGTTTTGCTGAAAGAGATGTTGCAGCTAAATTAACAACCTCTTTTTTAGTTCTTTCTGAAACATTAGAGGATAATGAAGCAGGCTCCGAGGTGAAGTCTGTAATTATTTTAGCAATATATCGTTGGATTAGTGAAGCATCTTTAATGGAAACATATCCATTACCGTCAACATCAGCAAGCATAAGCTGTTCATCAGTTAAAGGTTGGAGTAAAACTATATATTTCTGGATAATTGTTACGTCGCTAATATCAATTGTACCGCTCAAATCCACGTCGCCGAGCTTATACCTACTAACGAAAGATGTTGAGGTTTCCTCTACCTTTGTACTTGATTCAGTGATTTCTGTTTCAGTTGTAGTTTCGATAATTTCTGAAGTAGTCGTTTCTTCGCTGCTCTCAGAAACGGTAGTATCGGCAGAAGTTTCAGCAGTTGTTGTATTATTACTGCTTTCTATAGGCTCTGTGGTTTCTTCGGATTCTGTAGGTAACTCATAATCCCAAACGGAAGAAGTTACGGGATATTTTCCTTCGCTGTTTTTAGAAGTTGACGCAGTAAAGAAGTCATTTACACCGTCAAGCTCAATGTCAACCGTTTGAGCATTGTTACCTGCGTTATTCCAAATAATATTGGTATGAAGTTTCGGAATATCGCAGTAATAAAGGTCAACACCCTGCTCGTTTGTACCAAAATATACTGCACCGTATCCGGGCCATACGCAAGTCTTTTGATCAGCGTTTGA
>JAFLSL010000029.1 GCA_022510985.1 Ruminococcus sp.
ATCGAGATAATCTCGTCGTTTAAAAATTCTGCACCTGCTTTTTCTGCGTGCTTTATGAAACTCTGCCCTAGCGAAAAGCCGTCAATGTTTTCAAAACCGAGGTAGTTATCTATATCGTAGCTGTTCAAAACCTGACCGCCCGACATCGGATATTTTTCGATTACAACGAAATCGAGCATAGCATTAGACGCGTAAACTGCCGCCGAAAGCCCTGCGGGACCGCTACCGGCTATAATTAAATCCTTCATTATAAAGCTTTCTCAGCTAATTCCTTGATGTCAGCCTCGGGGATTATGCCGATGGACTGCTCTAAAATTTCGCCGTCCTTAAAAACAATGAGAGTGGGAATGCTCATAATTCCGAATTCTCTTGCAAGCTCAGGTTCTTCGTCGATATTAACCTTATAAAAGTCAACTCCGTCAACCTGCTCGCTTACGCTGTCAACAGCGGGGGAGAGCATTTTGCACGGACCGCACCACTGTGCCCAGAAGTCAACGAGTGCGGGCTTTGAGGAGCCGATTACCTTTTCGTCAAATTCCTGTGTTGTAATATTTTTTACCATTTATAACACCTCTTAATTACCTGTTTTTATCGCCTATATTTTATCATATTATTTGCATATATTCAAGAAATTTAAGTTTCCTCATCAATATATGACGTTCCTATCTAAATTTCGTATTCTCCTAAACGTTTTTTCTGTCCGGTTATAGAAAGGATAGACATTTATTATATAACTCTCGATTATTAATTATTCATTCTTAATTCTTAATAAAAAAATCGGGAAGATAATGTTGATTTCATCTCAACCTATCTCCCCGACAAATTTAAAAAATTATTATTTATTCTTAACGGTTTCTCTGATTACTTTTCCGATATTCTTTTCGGTAAGTCCGAATTCTTCGAGAAGCTCCCAAGCAGGTCCGCTGTATCCGAATCTGTCCTCAACGCCGATTCTCGTAACCTTAACGGGACATTCACTGCTTGTAACCTCGCAAACCGCGTCAGCAAGTCCGCCGATAATGTTATGCTCCTCAACAGTGATAATCTGTCCGCATTCCTTAGCAGCCTTGATTACGATTTCACGATCGATAGGTTTGATTGTGTGAATGTTGATAAGGCGAGCGTTAATGCCCTCGCTTTCGAGTGCGAGTACAGCTTTTCTTGCCTCATTAACAACAAGTCCCGATGCGATAACGGCGATGTCGTTACCCTCGTGGAGAGTAATGCCCTTGCCAAGTTCGAATTTATAATTTTCAGGATCGTTAAAGCTGTCGATAGCAAGACGGCCTAAACGAATGTAAACGGGTCCTACGTGGTTAACGGCTGCCTTAGTAGCCTCCATCATTTCAAAGTGGTCAGCAGGATTTAAAACTGTCATTCCCGGGAGTGTACGCATAAGAGCAATATCCTCAAGGCACTGGTGGGTTGCACCGTCTTCGCCGGTTGAAATGCCGGCGTGAGAGCCTGCGATTTTTACATTTAAGTGAGGATAAGCAACAGAGTTTCTTATCTGCTCATATGCTCGTCCTGTTGAGAACATTGCAAAGGACGCTGCCACAGGAATTTTGCCCGCAGCCGCTAAGCCGGCTGCTGTGCCAATCATATTTGCCTCGGCAATACCGCAGTCAAAAAATCTCTCGGGGAATTCACCCTGAAAAATTGAAGTTTTTGTTGCCGCCGCAAGGTCAGCGTCAAGAACAACAATGTCATTATTTGTTTTTGCCATTTCGCAAAGAGCCATACCAAAGCTTTCGCGAGTTGCCATACAAACTGTTTGTGCCATTATGCCTCAGCCTCCAATCTTGCGATTTCGTCCTCAAGCTCTTTGGTTGCGAGCTTGAATTCTTCGTCGTTGCAGGCTTTTCCGTGCCAGCCTACCTGATTTTCCATAAAGCTTACGCCCTTGCCTTTAACTGTCTTCATAAGAATAGCGAAAGGCTTGTCCTTGGTTTCCTTAGCTTTATTTAAAGCATCGGCAATTTCATCAAAGTTATGACCGTCGATTTTAGCTACCTCAAAACCGAACGACTCAAATTTCTTGTCGAGAGGTTCAATTCCTGCAACTTCCTCAACAGTTCCGTCAATCTGAAGACCGTTCTGGTCAACAATTACAACGAGGTTGTCAAGATTGTTGTGAGCCGCGAACATTGCCGCCTCCCAAACCTGACCTTCCTCACATTCGCCGTCACCGAGTACGGTATATACGCGATAGTCCTTTTTATCAAGCTTAGCAGCGAGAGCCATTCCGCAAGCCGCCGAAATACCCTGACCGAGTGAGCCTGAGCTCATATCAATTCCGGGAGTTCCCTTCATATCGGGGTGACCCTGCAGCATTGCACCCACATGGCGAAGCACCTTAAGCTCGTCCCAGTCAAAATAACCCTTAAGTGCCAAAACTGCGTAAAGGCTCGGACAGCAATGTCCCTTTGAAAGTACAAAGCGATCTCTGCTATCCATATCGGGATTTTTAGGATCTACGTTCATTTCGTTAAAATAGAGATAGGTAAACACATCAGCCGCCGAAAGAGAACCGCCCGGATGTCCGGACTTAGCGTGATATGTACCTATGATTGCACCTAACCTTGCCTTAGCAGCAAGAATTTTCAGCTGTGCGTTATCAGTCATGAATACTCCTCCTAGTGTATTTTACATACGGGTTTATAATAACATACAAATTTTGATATATTTTTCACTAAAAGAAAATTTCAAAGATTAACAGTTGAAAGTTTTACATTTATGTATTATACTTAGAATGGAAAAATTTTGAGGTGAGAAAAATGTTACTCTGTACCGACGTCGGAAATACGAATATAAAATTCGGACTTTACGAGAATGAAAAGCAAATTGTAAAGCTTAGATTTGCCACCGATTCAAAAAAAACCGATGATGAATTTGCCGTTGAGCTATATACGATTTTCCATATAAATAACATTGATATAAGTAAGATAGACGGTTCGATAATTTCGAGTGTTGTGCCAAAGGTTACCGATTCGCTTGTAAAAGCGATAAAAACCGTTACAGGAAACGACTCAATTGTTTTAGGTCCGGGCGTAAAAGCAGGACTTGACATTAGAATTGACAATCCCTCAACTTTGGGAACAGATATTGTTGCTATGTGCGTTGCTGTTAAGGAAATGTACACTTGTCCTGCGGTTATAATCGGCTTGGGTACGGCTACAACGATTCTTTATCTTAACGAGAAAAAATGCTATTGCGGCGGTGCAATCAGCCCCGGCGTCGGAATTTCTCTTGACGCGTTGACTAACAACGGTGCTCTTCTCCCCAGCACAGATTTAAAACCGCCTAAAAAAGTTATAAATACAAATACCGAGGACTGTATCCGAAGCGGAATAATTTTCGGAACGGCATGTATGCTTGACGGAATGATTGACCGCTATAATGAGGAAACAGGCGTCACCTCAACCATAGTCGCAACAGGCGGACTTGCCTCGGCGATTATCGGAAACTGCAAGCACGATATTATAATTAACGATGACCTCGTTTTGGAAGGACTCAGGATTATTTATAAGAAGAATTCGTAATTATAATGTGCTGACTTAACAAAATACAATTGCGAATTGCGAATTGGGCATTACGCATTGCACATTGAGCATTTCGCATTGTAAATATATTGCGTTGCACTTCTATTTGACGGAAGGCGACAGCAGGAGGTTTTTATTATGTCAAAATCAAACAACATTTACCGTATGGTAGGACTGGGAATACTGACAGCAATTATTGTTGTTCTTCAGGTTCTCACAACTTACTTTCCGGTAAAACCATTCGCGATTACCCTCGCACTCATCCCCATTGTTATCGGTGCGGCTCTTTTTGGTTCGAAGGCGGGTGCCTATCTGGGTGCGGTTTTCAGCGTAGTTGTAATCGGAATGTGCATTTTCGGCGTCGATGTAGGCGGAGCAATGGTATGGAACGCTAATCCGTTTCTTTGTGTTCTCGTATGTATGGCAAAAGGTACGGGTGCAGGCTTTGTTTCGGGACTTGTTTACAACGCTTTGTCAAAGAAGAACGAGATTGTCGGTGCAGCGTGTGCGGCAGTGCTTTCTCCGATTGTAAACACAGGAGTTTTTGCCATCGGAATGATTTTACTGTTTAAGCCTGTGCTTGAAGTGTGGGCAGGCGGAAGCGACGTAATCTATTATGCAGTAACAGGGCTTGCAGGCTTTAATTTCCTAGTTGAGCTTGGAGTGAATATAATACTCGTTCCTGTTGTTGTGCAGGTTGTAAACGCTGTAAGAAAAAATAAAGCGTAAATAATTAACGGCGGTCAGTTAACGCTGACCGCTTTAAATTGACAGAGAGTGATATTATGCAGGAAAAAATCGTTAAATTGCTTTATAACGCACAGGACTATGTTTCAGGTCAGCAAATGTCCGAAAGCCTGGGCGTATCGCGTCAGGCGGTGAATAAGGCGGTTAAGTCGCTCAAGGACAAGGGCTTTAAAATAAAGTCCGTAACCCGAAAGGGTTATCTGCTCGAAAAATTTCCAAGCTACTTGTGCGAGGAAGCAATAAAATGCCACCTTAACACAAAGATTATCGGCAAAAAACTCAAGGTTCTCGACACTGTAAGTTCAACGAATGACTACCTTAAAAAGCTCGGTAGCGAAGGTGCCGAAGAAGGCACGGTAATTATCGCAAGAGAGCAGACCGCGGGCAAGGGCAGGCTCGGAAGAGTCTGGCAGATGAAAAAGAACGAGGGAATTGCACTTTCCCTGCTTTTGAGACCCGACCTTCCCGTGAGCGAAATAAGCTCAATAACACCTCTTTCGGGGCTTGCAATGTGTAGAGCGATTAATGATTTCTGTATGCTCGACAGCCGTATAAAATGGCCAAACGATATTATCGTCGGAAAGAAAAAGCTAGTCGGAATTCTGACCGAAATGTCCGCGGAATTTGACAGAGTTGACTACACTGTTACGGGAATCGGGATAAATGTTGAGCACACTGTTTTCCCCGAAGAAATTGCCCACAAGGCGACTTCAATTCTCCTTGAAACAGGCAGGCATATCGACCGGAATAAATTCGTCGCAACTGTACTTAACTATCTCGAGCAGGAGCTTATTCTAAACCATTTCAGTTTGGGCGGTCAGGCGGTAGCCGATTACCAAAAGTTTTGTGCAACTATCGGTCGACAGGTGACTTTCAGCCGAGGCAATCGAAAAATAAGCGGTATGGCGGTTTCCGTAAACAATTCGGGCGAGCTTGATGTTATGCTCTCAAACGGAACGGTTATGACAGTGAACTCAAGCGAGGTAACCGTTCAGGGAATTTATTAATTTGAATAAAAAAAACAACGGCACAGCTTAGCTGTGCCGTTAACTTATGTATTAATTTTTATTAAAGAATGCCTCAATAAAAATTAGCTTACGATGAAACGCCGAGTATCATTGTCGTAATTCTTACTGCGAATAATGCAAACGATACCCACATAATAGGATGAATTTCCTTGATTTTTCCTGTAATAACCTTGAGGATAACCCAAGCGACGATACCGAACATAATGCCGTTAGCGATTGAGTAGGAGAATGGCATCATAATGATTGCGAGGAAGCCGCCAACTGTGTCGGCAATATCATCGTTAAAGTTCATTTTTGTTACATTCTTAAGCATAAGCAGTCCAACGAATACGAGTGCAGGAGTTGTTGCAAATGACGGAATTGCGTTGAAAATCGGGAACAGCGGAATAGCAAGAATGAAGAGAACTGCACTTGTGAGAGCTGTAAGACCTGTTTTACCGCCTTCGGAAACACCTGTGGTTGACTCAACGTAGGAGGTAACTGTGGAGGTACCTAAGCAAGAACCTGCTACTGTACCTACAGCATCAGCCATAAGAGCACGGCCTACACGGGGGAGCTCACCCTTCTCGTTAAGAAGTTTTCCTTCCTGAGCAACACCGATAAGTGTACCTACTGTATCAAACAGATCAACAAAGAGGAACGCGAACACGATAACCGCAAAGTTTACAGCGTTCTGAGCTACATAGTTGAAATCGAACTTAAAGAGTGTGTTAGCACCCATAGACTGAATGGGACCAAACACATTGTAGTTTGCAAAGTCAGGGATAAGGGAGTATACGCCTGCGTCGGGATTTACTACATACCAACCTGCAAGCTGAGCGATGATACCGAGAATCCATGTAGCGATGATACCGATAAGAATAGCACCCTTAACCTTATAATGCCATAGAGCAGCAATAATAAGAATACCGACAAGAGCAAGAACTACCTGAGGTGTGCCGATATCACCAAACTTAACGAGAGTGGAGGAGGATACTGTTGCAGTGCCATCCTCGCCTACAATAGCGAAAGCGTCAGTTGTGATGATATTTGCACCCTTGAGTCCTACAATAGTAATAAAGAGACCGATACCTGCTGAGATACCGAGCTTGAGATTCTTCGGAACTTTATTTACAAGAGTTTCGCGGAATTTAAAAATAGACAGGATGATGAAGATAACACCTTCAATCAGTATAGCGGTTAATGCAACCTGCCACGGGTTTGTAATTCCTGCAGCTGAGAGCTGTGGAACTACAGTGTATGCGAAATACGCATTAAGTCCCATACCTGAAGCGAGAGCAACAGGGTAGTTGGCAAAGAATGCCATAATTGCTGTAGCAAAGAACGCAGATACCGCGGTTGCTGCGAATACAGCATCCTGAGGCATACCTGCTGCAGCGAGCATGTTCGGATTAACAGCTAAGATATAAGCCATTGCAAGGAACGTTGTAATTCCGGCAACAATTTCAGTTTTAACTGTTGTGCCGTTTTGTTTTAGTTTGAACAGTTTTTCCAAGAGATTTACCCCCTCTAAAAATTTTTGCACTTGTCGGTTTTGCCGACGATTTGTACAATAAAATTATAAATAAAATTAAAATAAATTTCAAGAAAAAATTATAAAATATGCCAAATGTAACAAAATTGAAATTTTTTAATTGGCATATAGCTCAAAATAAAGTAAAGGCTCTCGGCAATTTTGCCGAAAGCCTTAGTTTTTTAGTGTATTTGCTACTGCTCACTGCGTAAAAAATACGCACCGATTTCTTTAATATCTCCGATTTCTTTCCCGCTTTCTATTACTCGTGCACACGCTGTTTTGCTGCATACGTACGCATCAGAAAATTCCTCAAGAGTTGACATAAGGTAAAGAGAGAGAGGCATAGTGTTTATTATAAGATAATATTTATTGTCGCTTAGGTAAACCCTGCCGCTTTGCAGAGTAAACTTTTCAAGTGCAACGCTTGCGTTTATCATCGCCTCAACATCAGGAAAAATGCAGCAGTAGCTTTTGTCGCTTTTTTTTATTTTATAAACTCGTCTTGAGCTTTTTTCGGTTAAGGTTAAAAGTATCAGACAACCGCTCTCGTGCGGTAATGCTTCGACATACATCTTCTTGTTAAGAACACTCATCCCCGTTTTTGTGCAGGCAAGCTTTAAAAGCCTGCTTAAAATTCTCCTCGAGTGAGGATCGGAAAATCCGAGGGTGCTGTATTCAAGAGAAAAGTCTTTCATATCTTCGCATCCGAGCAGTATCATAACCTTGCTCGAGTCAATCTGTTCTATAGTCATAGCAACCACCTGATAACATAATATGAGATAGCTGTCGGTTTTGCAAGTGATTATTATTGGAAACCAGTTTTTTCCTCTATATTCTATTGCATATTACATTAAAGCTATGTTAAAATGAATCAGAAAATACTTTAGGAGTTGGTATTATGCCAAAATGGTTAAAGGACGCAGTATTTTATGAGATTTATCCGCAGAGCTTTTACGACAGCAACGGCGATGGTATAGGCGATATCCGCGGAATTATAGAAAAGCTTGATTATGTAAAACAGCTCGGCTGTAATGCAATCTGGCTTAACCCTGTTTACGATTCTCCGTTTAAGGACGCGGGATATGACGTTAGAAATTATAAGAAGGTTGCACCGCGATACGGAACTAACGAGGACCTTATTGAGCTTATAAAAACGGTGCATAAAAAGAAAATGAGAATTATTCTCGACCTTGTTCCCGGTCATACAAGCGATACCCACAGCTGGTTTAAGCAGTCGAAACAGGCTAAGGAGAATAAATTTTCAAACCGCTATATTTTTACAAATTCCGTATGGGACGCTCCGCCTGAGTATCGAATGATGTGCGGACTTTGCGAGCGTGACGGAAACTATATGGTGAACTATTTCAGCAGTCAACCTGCTTTAAACTACGGCTTTGCCGAGATTACCCACCCCGAGTGGCAGCTTCCGATGGATCACCCAGACTGCAAGGCAACCGTTGAGGCGTTAAAGGAAATTATGAGGTTCTGGCTTGATCAGGGTGCCGACGGATTCAGAGTTGATATGGCTGATTCGCTCGTTAAAAACGACGACACAAAGGAGCCGACCGCAACGATTTGGGCAGGTATAAGAGAAATGATGGATAATGAATATCCCGACGCTGTGCTTGTTGCGGAATGGTGCAACCCGCCTGTTGCGATTAACAAAGGCGGTTTCCACTGCGATTTTTATCTTGACCATATCGGCAACGGCTACAATACCCTTTTCCGTGCAGGCGATTGGGGAGATAAGGCTTTCTTCAACAAAAACGGTCAGGGTAACATACGTGCTTTTACCGACGAGTTCGTTCCGAATTATCTAAAGACAAAGGACAACGGATTTATAAGCTTTATAACCTGCAACCATGACACTCCCCGAATAACCGCCTACCTCGATGAGCAGGCTATAAAAATTGCTTACGCTACTATCTTTACTCTTCCGGGCGTTCCTTTCCTTTACTACGGCGACGAAATCGGTATGCGTTACTTAAAGGGCTTAACAAGCGTTGAGGGTGGATACAGCCGTACCGGCTCTCGTTCACCTATGCAGTGGAACAAAGAGAAAAACTTCGGCTTTTCCGAAAGTGATACAACCTATATTCCCGTAGATGCCGATGAAAAGGCTCCGACGGTTGAAAGCCAGCGTCGTAAAAAAGGCGGAATTTATAAGGTTGTTAAGGACGTTATTAAGCTTAGGAAAAAGTACAAGGAGTTTTCGGCAGACGGAGATTTCGAGGTGCT
>JAFLSL010000290.1 GCA_022510985.1 Ruminococcus sp.
TTCTATACTATCATAAATTAAAGTAAGCTGTTTTGCTTTAGGCGTACAATATCCGATTGTTTGAGAAAACCAAATCCAATACTTCAGATTGTTCATTTAACCATTTCCCAGATTATTATAGCGGCGGCTACCGAAGCATTAAGGGATTCGGCTCTGCCGTTCATAGGTATAGTAATTTTTTTATTACACACATCTATTGTTGACTGTTTTAAACCATTTCCTTCGTTTCCGATAACCACAACGCAGGGACATTCAAAACCGATATGAGTTATTTTCTCAGCATCAGCATCAACAACCGACGCGTATGAGGTAATATTTTTATGCTCCAAAATAAAATCAGAAATACTATCCTTTATAATATAAGGAAGTCTGAAAACAGCCCCCATACTGCCTCGAACTACTTTAGGTGAATATATATCACAACAATCGGATGAAAGTATCACACCATCAATTCCGACTGCCTCAGCTGTTCTCAGAATGGTTCCCATATTGGACGGATCCTGAATATTATCGAGGGCAATAAATTTACCATTACATTCCATTTTATCAAATAGAGAATGTTTGTCAAGTGGTTTTATAACGCAAACTATGCCTTGAGGACTCTTTGTTTCTGATATTTCACGAAACAGAGTTTTCGAGAAAACATAAGAATTATCTGCCACAGCTTTAATTCTTTCGATTACATCTGAGTATTTATCCAAAATATCCTCACATACAATAAGAGAAGAAATTTTGGCACCTGAATTAAGAGCATCGATGCAAATACGCACACCTTCAGCAGCAAATTCCTCACATTCTCTGCGGTATTTTGCACTTTTATTAAGTTTAGTAATATGTTTTACCAAAGAATTATCTTTGCTTGTAATTTTAATCATAATATTATCTTTTATCTTATCAAATAAAATAGCAAAAGCGTTTGGGATAAACCCCAAACGCATTCACATTTTAAATTATTTTGCAGCCTTAGCCTGCTCAACAAGAGCAGTAAAAGCAGCAGGGTCAGAAATAGCAATTTCTGAAAGCATCTTACGGTTAAGTGTAATTCCTGCTTTTTTAAGACCGTTCATAAATGTAGAATAGTTCATGCCGTTTGACTTGCAAGCTGCAGAAATACGAGTTATCCAAAGACGACGGAAATCTCTCTTCTTATGCTTACGACCGATATATGCATAGTTACCGGACTTCATAACGGCCTGTTTAGCCATTTTAAAATGTCTTGATTTAGAACCAAAATAACCCTTAGCGAGTTTTAATACTTTCTTTCTTCTCTTGCGAGTAGCCATCGCACCTTTTACTCGTGCCATTTTAAATACCTCCGTTAATTATAAATTCGTAAAAAAGATTATTTATAAGGGATAAGACGCTTAATCTGAGCCACGTTTGTCTTATCAGCACAAGTAGTCTGACGAAGACCTCTCTTACGTTTTGTTGTCTTTTTGTTTAAGATGTGAGATTTGTTTGCGTGAGCACGGATAACCTTACCGTTCTTTGAAAGCTTAAAACGCTTTTTAGCTCCGCTGTGTGTTTTGATTTTAGGCATAATATTTATCCTCCTTAACTTTAATTACTTATTCGGCTTAGGTGAAAGAAACATAAGCATATTGCGACCTTCAAGCTTTGCAGGTTTGTTGACAACCGCATACTCGCTACAAGCCTCGGAAAATCTGTTCATAAGGTCATAGCCGAACTCGGAATGTCCCATTTCACGTCCGCGAAATCTGATAGAAACCTTAACCTTATCTCCGTGCTTAAGAAACTTAATAGCGTTATTAAGCTTAGTGTTAAAGTCATGGGTATCAATGTTGAGAGAAAGTCTAACTTCCTTAGTATCGACAATCTTCTGATTTTTGCGGTTTTCCTTTTCCCTTTTAGCCTGTTCAAATTTGTACTTACCGTAATCCATAATTTTGCACACAGGCGGTTTTGCCTGAGGAGCAATTTTTACAAGATCAAGGTCTTCTTTAGCCGCCAGATCAAG
>JAFLSL010000291.1 GCA_022510985.1 Ruminococcus sp.
CGATAATTTTATCAAGCAGTAAAAAACACAACGGCACAAACCGTTGTGTTTTTCATTTATAGATAATGTTATTTATTACTGATATACTCGTCAATTGCCGCAGCGGCAGTTTTTCCTGCACCCATCGCAAGGATTACCGTTGCCGCACCAGTTACGGCGTCACCGCCGGCAAACACGCCTTCACGGGAAGTCTGACCGTTTTCGTCGGCAATTATTCCGCCCCAACGCTGTGTATCAAGACCTTCGGTTGTAGACTTGATAAGCGGGTTCGGAGAAGTTCCGATTGAGATAATAACCTCGTCAACATCCAGCACAAACTCGCTGCCCTCAACGGGAACAGGACTGCGGCGTCCGCTTGCGTCAGGCTCGCCGAGTTCCATTTTTATACACTTCATTCCGCCGACCGAGCCGTTCTCGTCAGCTAAAATTTCAACAGGATTGTTTAAGAGCTTGAAGATAATGCCCTCTTCCTTAGCGTGTTCAACCTCTTCCTTACGGGCAGGAAGTTCTTCCTCGCTACGGCGATATACTATATACACATCCTCAGCTCCGAGACGCTTAGCACAGCGTGCCGCGTCCATTGCAACGTTACCGCCGCCGACTACAGCCACCTTTTTAGCGTGGTTAATCGGGGTGTTCGGGTTATCGGTATACGCCTTCATAAGATTTGTACGGGTCAGAAACTCGTTCGCGGAAAATACGCCGTTTAAGTTTTCGCCCGGAATTCTCATAAATCTCGGAAGTCCGGCACCTGAGCCGATAAATACCGCCTCAAATCCCATTTCGTCCATAAGCTCGTCAATAGTAATTGTACGTCCGATAATGGTGTTGGTTTCAACCTTTACGCCGAGAGCTTTAAGACCGTCAACCTCTTTTTGCACGATAGCCTTAGGAAGTCTGAACTCTGGAATACCGTACACCAAAACTCCGCCTGCGAGGTGGAGTGCCTCAAAAACAGTAACCTCGTAGCCCTTTTTAGCTAAGTCACCCGCACACGTAAGCCCCGCGGGACCTGAACCGATAACAGCAACCTTGTGTCCGTTTGACTCCGGCTTTTCAACATTAACGTCGGACTTTGAATTGTGATAATCAGCAACAAAACGCTCAAGGCGTCCGATTCCGACAGGATCACCCTTGATACCGCGTACACATTTACCCTCACACTGAGATTCCTGAGGACAAACACGTCCGCAAACAGCCGGAAGCGAGCTTGACTGAGCGATAACGTCATACGCTTTATCAAAATCGCCGTTTGCTACCTGCGAAATAAAATCGGGTATCTGAATGTTTACGGGACATCCCGAAACGCAAGGCTTGTGCTTGCAGTTAAGACAACGCTGGGCCTCGTTAACGGCAACCTCTTCGCCGTATCCTAAAGCAACCTCGAGGAAGTTTTTATTTCTGACATCCGGCTCCTGCGAAGGCATTTCGTTCTTTTCGAGCGACATATTCGGTTTTCTCTTAAGTGCGTCAGCCATATTACTCAACCTCCTTTTTAAACAGGTTGCAAGCGTCGTCATACGCCTTTTTCTCAAAATCTTTATAGAAAGCTCCACGCTTCATAGCCTCGTCAAAATCAACCTTAAAGCCGTCGAAGTCGGGACCGTCTACGCAGGCAAACTTTGTTTCTCCGCCAACGGTAAGACGACATCCGCCGCACATTCCCGTTCCGTCAACCATAATCGGGTTCATTGAAACAGTGGTCGGAATATCAAACGGCTTTGTTGTTGCAACAACGAACTTCATCATAATAAGCGGACCGATAGCAATTACCATATCGTAATTCTCGCCTGCCTCAATCGCCTCTTTAAGCGGAGCTGTAACAACTCCCTTTTCACCGTAAGAACCGTCATCTGTTACAATCGTAAATTTATCTGAGCAGTTTTTAAATTCATCCTCGAGGATAACCAAGTCCTTGTTACGGAAACCTACAACTGAGTGAACCTCAGTTCCCTGCTCGTGAAGAGCCTGAGCAA
>JAFLSL010000292.1 GCA_022510985.1 Ruminococcus sp.
CGCGAAATTGCTGACGAGGTCGGCGCATATCTTATGGTAGATATGGCTCATATCGCAGGCTTAGTTGCAGGCGGCGCCCACCCGAACCCTGTTCCTTATTGCGACTTCGTTACTACTACAACCCACAAAACTCTCCGCGGACCCCGCGGCGGTCTTATCCTTATGAAGGAGAAGTACGCTAAGGATATCAACAAGGCTGTATTCCCCGGAACACAGGGCGGTCCTTTAATGCACACAATTGCTTCAAAAGCAGTATGCTTCGGCGAGGCTATGAAGCCTGAATTCAAGGAATACGCACAGCAGATAGTTAAAAACTGTAAGGCTCTTGCGGACGGACTTATAAAGCGTGGCAACAAGCTCGTTTCAGGCGGTACAGACAACCACGTTCTTCTTATGGATTTACGCGGAACAGGCGTTACAGGCAAGGAACTTGAAGCAAGACTTGACGAGTGCTATATTACTGTTAATAAGAATACAATCCCCAACGAGCCTCTCTCACCGTTTGTAACCTCAGGCGTACGTATCGGCACTGCAGCGGTTACCACAAGAGGCTTAAAGGAAGACGATATGGATAAAATCGCAGAGTATATCACTCTTGTACTCAATGACTTTGAGGCTAATGTCGACAAGGTTAGAGCAGGAGTAGAGGAAATCTGCGAAAAATATCCGCTCTACGAATAAGATTTACAGAGGTTTATTATGTCCGCTCCGTTAGCCGACCGTCTCCGTCCCCAAAGCTTAGACGATATAGTAGGGCAGAGGCACCTTCTCGCAAAAGACAAACCGCTTAGAAAAATTATCGAAAGCGGTACAGTTCCCAATTTAATATTTTACGGTCCGTCGGGAGTGGGCAAAACTACCCTCGCTAATTATATTGCGAAAATAACGAACCGAACCTTTAAAAAGCTAAACGGTACAACCGCGTCAACCGCGGATATAAAAGAGGTTTTTGCCTCTACCGATACGCTTATGGGCTTAAACGGAATTCTGCTTTACCTTGATGAGATACAGTATTTCAATAAAAAGCAACAGCAAACTCTCCTCGAATACATAGAAAACGGAAAAATCACGCTTATCGCTTCAACTACCGAAAATCCGTATTTTTATGTATATAACGCAATCCTTTCGCGTAGTACGGTTTTTGAGTTCAAAAGCGTAGAGCCTAAGGAGATAGAAAAGGCTGTTTATCGAGCTGTAGATTTTCTCGCAGATGAACAAGGAATAGAGATTGATATAGACGATGAGAGCGTTTCCCATATCGCTACGGCATGCGGCGGAGATGTAAGAAAGGCTATGAACGCGGTTGAGCTTTCAGTTTTGGCAACCGCTGAAAAAGACGGCAGAAAAACTGTCGAGTATTCCACAGTGGACGAGCTTACTCAAAAATCCGCAGTACGCTACGACCGTGACGGCGATGAGCATTACGACATAGTTTCAGCTTACCAAAAAAGTATGCGTGGCTCTGATGCAAACGCCGCTATCCATTATCTCGCAAGACTTTTAGAAGCGGGCGACCTTCCGTCAGCTTGTCGAAGATTAATGGTCTGTGCGAGTGAAGATGTCGGACTTGCATATCCTCAGCTTTTACCTATAGTGCACAGCTGTGTTGAAATTGCTCTCAAAGTCGGTTTGCCCGAGGCTCGTATTCCTCTTGCCGACGCTGTAATAATGGTTTGTAACGCTCCTAAGTCTATCTCAGGTATTACAGCAATCGACAGAGCTATCGCCGACGTAAGGGCGGGGAAGGGAGGACCTGTTCCTCGTCAACTTCAGAATATGCACTACGACGGTGAAGATAACCCGAATAAAGGTCAGTTCTACCTTTATCCCCATAGCTACCCCGACCATTATATTGACCAGCAGTATCTGCCCGATTCAATCAAAGATGCTGTTTATTATGAGTTCGGCGACAATAAAAATGAGCAGGCTTTTAAAGTATATTGGGATAGAATTAAGGATAAATAATA
>JAFLSL010000293.1 GCA_022510985.1 Ruminococcus sp.
TTGCTTCCGATGTGTTGGCAAAAAGATTTCTGATATCGGTAAAAACGCCCGTGTATGTTGCGGGGTTACTTCTGGGAGTTCTGCCAATAGGGCTTTGGTTTATATTGATAACCTTATCAAGATGTTCAAGTCCTTTTATACTCTTATGCTTACCCGGGCGGATTTTCGCACGGTTAAGCTCCGAGGCTAGTTTTTTGTAGACAATTTCGTTAACAAGCGAGCTTTTGCCCGAACCTGAAACACCCGTTACGCAGATAAACTTTCCGAGCGGAAATTTTACATTTATGTTCTTCAGGTTGTTTTGTTGTGCACCCTTTACTTCTAGGAAGTTTCCGTTTCCCTTACGCCTTTTTTCAGGAATAGGAATTGAACGCACACCCTTCAGATACTGACCTGTTATAGATTTTTCGCAGGCTTTTATCTCGTCAACGTTTCCTGTCGCAACAATCTCTCCGCCGTGAATTCCCGCACCGGGACCGATGTCGATAATATAATCCGCCGCGTACATTGTGTCCTCATCGTGTTCAACAACGATAACCGTATTTCCTACATCGCGGAGGTGTTTTAGCGTGTCGAGCAACTTTTCGTTATCACGCTGATGAAGTCCGATACTCGGCTCGTCCAAAACATACATAACACCCATCAGTGATGAACCGATTTGAGTAGCAAGTCGGATACGCTGGCTTTCGCCTCCCGAAAGCGTTCCGCTTGAACGAGAAAGTGTAAGATAGCCGAGTCCAACGCTGTTTAAGAAATTAAGCCTTTCCTTAACCTCTTTAAAAACCGCTTTACCGATAAATCTGTCACGCTCCGAAAGCTCAGAATTTTTTATGAAGTCAAGTGCCTCTACGACTTGCATATCGCAAAACTCCGAAATATTAAGACCGCCGACAGTTACTCCCAGGCTCTCCTTAGACAACCTTTTTCCACCGCATTCATCGCAGGGAATTTCTGCCATATAGCCCTGTATTTCATCCTTTATCCACGCACTTGAGGTTTCTTTGAAACGTCGCTCCAGGTTATTAACAATTCCCTCAAAGCTGCGTTTCATAATTCTTTCGTCGCCAAAGGGCAGTTTGCGATGCAGAGTTAAAGTCTCGCCCTTTGTACCGTAAAGAAGAATATCAATAATTTTTTCAGGCAACTCTCCCAGCGGCGTAGTGAGCTTAAATTTATACTTTTCAGCGAGGGCATTAAAGTACATTTCGGCGATAGAATTTCCTTCCATAGCCCAACCGCTGCCCTTAAGACCGCCCTGTGCTATGCTGAGTTCGGGATTTGGGATTACGAGTTGCGGATCAACCTTTAGGAAAACTCCGAGTCCCGTACATTTCGGACAAGCTCCGAAAGGATTATTAAACGAGAACATTCTCGGAGTTAACTCGTCAACACTCACGCCGTGTTCGGGACAGGCATAGTTCTGGGAAAAGGACAAATTCTCTCCACCGATTACGTTAACGGTGATAAGTCCGCCCGTCAGCTTTGAGGCGGTTTCGATAGAATCCGCAAGACGTGAGCGAATACCGTCCTTTACAACAAGACGATCAACTATAATATCAATGCTGTGCTTTTTATTCTTTTCAAGTTCAATCTTCTCTGAAAGGTCAAAAATCTCTCCGTCTGCACGCACGCGGACAAATCCCGCCTTGCGGGCTTTATCAAACTCCTTTACCTGCGTACCCTTTCGTCCCTTTACAACAGGAGCCATAATTTGAATTTTTGTACCTTCCTCGAGCGAAAGAACGCTGTCTACAATCTGGTCAACCGACTGCTGAGAAATTTCTCGTCCGCAAACGGGACAATGCGGAATACCGATTCTCGCAAAAAGCAGACGAAGATAGTCGTAAATTTCGGTAACAGTTCCGACAGTTGAACGAGGGTTATGGGAAGTTGTTTTTTGGTCGATTGAAATTGCGGGAGAAAGTCCCTGAATTTCATCTACGTCAGGTTTATTG
>JAFLSL010000294.1 GCA_022510985.1 Ruminococcus sp.
CGAGAGAATCCCTCGCCTACATAAGTGCAGAGTTTTTCTCTAACACCGCAAAAGAATTGACAACAATCGCAATTACGGGAACCAAGTGAAAGACCACAACTGTCGCTATGATAAAACGCATACTCGAATGTGCCGGCATCAAAAGCGGTACAATCGGAACCCTCGGCATAATTATCGGCGACAAGCGTATTCCTACAAACAACACAACGCCCGAAAGCTACGAAATTCAGAAGGCTATGCGGGATATGGTAACCGACGGATGCAAGGCGATGATTGTTGAGGCTTCGTCAATCGGACTTAAATGGCACCGCACGGACGCAATTGAGTTTGATTACGGCATATTCACAAACTTCTCGCACGACCACATCGGCGGAGCGGAGCATAAGGATATGCAGGAATATCTTGAATGCAAGGCTATGCTGTTTAAAAAATGCAGGCTCGGACTTATAAACCGCGATGACGAAAAGTGGCAGGAAATTATAAAGGATGCAACCTGCGAGGTTGTGACCTACGGCTTTGACAAAAATGCCGATTATGTTGCGTCAAACGACAGCCTACTCTCCACTCCCGGTTTTCTCGGTGCGAGGTTCGATTTATCGGGCAAGAGAGAAATGAGCGTTGACGTTGCCATTCCGGGCCACTTCAGCGTTTACAACGCACTTTCCGCGATAAGCGTTTGCTCTCAAATGGGCATTGAAAATGAAAAAATTCTCGAAGGTTTGAAAACCGTAGCGGTCAAAGGCAGAGTTGAGATAGTCCCCGTTCCGGGAAATTACACCCTCTTAATCGACTACGCTCACAACGCACTTTCTATGGAAAATGTTCTCACAACACTTCGTAAGTACAACCCCAACCGACTGATTACAATGTTCGGTGCCGGCGGCAACCGCCCGAAAGTCCGCCGTTATGAGATGGGCGAAACAAGCGGAAGGCTCTCCGACTTAAGCGTAATAACCGAGGACAACAGCCGTTTTGAGGATGTTATGGATATCATCGAGGACATAAAAGTCGGACTTGCAAAAACAGACGGAAAATATGTTGTCGTTCCAAACCGCAAGGATGCGATAAAATACTGCATCGAAAACGCTCAGGAGGGCGATATCATCGTCCTCGCGGGCAAAGGCCATGAGGATTATCAGGAAATCAAGGGCAAAAAGTACCATATGGATGAACGCGAGCTTATCGCCGAATCGCTTGAGGAATTGGGAATTAGATAAAAACAAAAATTGCTCCCCGAATAATTTCGGGGAGTTTTCATTTTTTATAGACTATAACTTTTCTTTAAGTAATTGTCTGCCTTTTGAAAGCCGGCTTTTTACTGTTCCTTCGGGGATTTTTAATATCCTTTTTATCTCTTTTACGGAGTAGTCCTCAACATAATATAGAATTACAGCGATACGGATTTTTTCGGGAAGGCTGTTTATTGCCTCGCCAATCTCAACGCTTATATAAGGATTATCACGCGACGCTACATCGGGGAGATTATCCCCGATGTCAACAATCCGCTTTTTCATTTTAAGCTGTTTTTTACAGCAATTTATAAGTATTCTCGTAATCCACGACGAAAAATATTCCTCACGCTTCAAGCTTCCGAGTTTTGTATAAGCGATGAGTATAGCGTCGTGAACAGCGTCCTGTGCGTCCGCCTCATTTTTTAGCATCGACATTGAAACACGATAGAGCGTATCCTCATTTTTTATAACAAGCTTTTCAAATTCAGAATTATTCATTATTCTTTTACCTTTACGGAGTAATATATGTTTGTAACTTTATCCACCATTGCTCCCGAAGGAGTAATTTTAACCGCAGAAACACCGTCTTCATCTAAATTAAAATAAGCGTTTTCTATCATATCGCTGTCACAACGGAAACCAACAGTAAAAGTTTTTGTTTCATTCGGTTTAAGAGTAAAGTAATAAAAATAATCTTTTCCGGGTTT
>JAFLSL010000295.1 GCA_022510985.1 Ruminococcus sp.
TACAAGGTGGTTGTAGAAGGTATCGTTCATCGTGTGCTCTGTAGGACCGTTTTTCTCGTTCGGAAGCAATCTGAATCCTCCGGGTCCCTTCTCGGTGTACTGAGGATACGTTCCGAGAGCGTAGCCGTTGTTGTGGAGTATGAAGTCGTTAATACGTTCAGCCATTCTTTCGAGAACAGCATTGTGAGCGGCTTCGTCCTGGCTGTCCGCGTCATTAAGCACAGCCCATTTTAAAGTGATATTACCGGTCTCGGAATCTTTCGTTTCTATGATATGCTTATTAAAATCTTCTCTGCTTGTAACGAAGTCCTCTTTCTGCAAATATGTACAATACGCATCGAGCCATGCATCGTGCACAGCCTCTTTCTTTCCTGTGTGGTTAATCTGAACATAGAAGTCGTTTTTAGAGGGTTTTCTCGACTGGTACGGTATATCAACTGTCATATCAATACTAATTAATATCTGCAGATCATAGCCGTACGGTACAATTACGTCAAAGGAATATGCACCGTCAGTGGTTCTGTGTGCACGACCTGCACCGAAGATGCTCTCTACCCAGTTAACGGTTGTCGGAGTATTGGAACCGTAGAAAACAACACCGTTGGGAGTATCATGGGTGACATCTTCGCCGTTGAGCTTAACCTCATATTCAATCTGATGCTCATTGGGGACGTATTCCACGATAAACTTCGCTTCATCGGGAAGAGTTGTGGTGCTGACCTGAGTGCTTTGTCCCTCGGCAGAAAGGTAGTAGTAAACGCACCTGTCCGCAAGCTCAATCATACCCAAAACGTTGATGTTCGCACCGTCAATCGTAACCTGCTTTACATAGTAGCCTGTATATTTAGAAAAATAGCTCTGAATTACGTCGCCGACTACAGCTTTATTATCATCGTTTGTACCCTCTGATACGAGAACCACTCGCCTGGTTTTCATATCCTTTATCTCTATACCGTTCCAATCCATAGAAGGACGCATATAGCCTACGTTATACGGGTCAAGACCCTTGGGGTAGTAATACTGCGGCTCATCACCTGTTGCGTCCGTAATTTTCTCGTAATTCGTGTCGTTATTGTACTTAAGCGGAGGAGTACTGTCATCCGCCTCCGCACGTCTTATATCATATTTGCTGATACCCGCAAGCAAAAACTTTGTACGCGGAACATACACTCCGTCCGAAGTGGCTTTAGGTTTATCTATACTCGGGCTATTCATAGCCTGTGCAGCTATACGTGCTGTTTTTGATTCTTGAGATTTATTTTGGGGGGCTAACTGTGTATTTTCAGCCTCAATGGGCAATTTTTCTTCGTCGAACAGTTCCATAAGAGCGTAAAATTCCTCAACGGACATATCTGCCGAATAGGGGTCCCAACCATCGTTCTTAGCCTGTCTTAAAAGACGAGCTTTTACTTCTTCGCGTGTTTCCTGCTTGGCAGAGGAGTCAGTTGCCTGAACCGTAGTAAAAAGTTGTGAACTGCTAATAGCGGTAAGGAAAATATTCACGCACAAAAGTGCTACTACAAGCCGACGCAATAATTCAGTTATACGCAAACGCTTACCACCTGTGTTGCTTTTCACGTGTCTCTCTCCTTTGTTTTAGTGTTTAGGTTTTTTGTCAAAAATTATTCCGGCTTTTTCTGTGCAAGCCATGCGTCAAATGACAATAAAAATTTACCGTCTCCGACGTATTTTTCGCTAACCTCTACTTTGTTATCTTTAAGAATATAGACATCCCCGTTGAAGTTAGGTGCAATATCCTTTTTGTATTTATAGGTATGAATATTATTGTCAGTTTGGGACTCATCAGGTTTAATCTCGACCCATTCGTCTGTTAAATAGTATTTAACAGTAGCGGGAAGTTTTTCTTCAGTAACCTTAGCAAATAACTCGTAGGTCATATTGCTCGTGTTATTTATTCTGACAAAGGGGTCTTTGGG
>JAFLSL010000296.1 GCA_022510985.1 Ruminococcus sp.
TAATTATAGCAATAATTATTGCTATAAAAACAAAGCACAATGAACCCGTCGAAACAGTTGAGTTTTACCCGCCAAACGGAATAAGTCCTGCCGAAGTCGGAACTATAATCGACGAAAGTGCTGATGATATTGACCTTATGTCGCTGATTCCGTGGTGGGCACAAAAGGGTTATATAACTCTTGAGGAGATAGGGGAAAAGCGTAAAAAACATCTCGTGCTTCATAAGAATAACTCACTTCCCGAAAACGCTCCTGCCTATCAGAAAAAGTTGTTCTCGGCATTTTTTGGAAACGGAAACACTTGTGACCTCAAAGACTTAAAGCTCAGCTTTGCCGAACGTTTCAAGGAGTCCAGAGCATCGTTAAGAGGAGTGTTCAGCGGAGATAAAAAGCTTTCTGTCGGGCACGGAAAATCTATTCTAATGGTAATTCTTACAACGCTTGCGTTCTTTTCAACTCTCGCCTTCAGCAGCGTAGTTTCTACTTTTGAGAACATTCCGCTTGCAATTTTTGCGGCAGTACCAATGCTGTTCTTTGCATTGGTAACATTAGTTGGTTTTCGCGGCGGATTCAGAAATTTTACGGGAAAAATTGTCGGCGTTATTCTGGCTGTTATATGTCTTATCGTTTCTCTTTTTGCGACGTATATATGCTCAATAGACTGTGTACTTCCGATGTATGTGCCTTTTATCGCTTTAGGTCTTTCTGTTGTCAGCTATTTATTCTCTGCGAGAATTATAACCGACACCGATTACCGCGTAGAAATGCTCGGAAAGCTTTTGGGACTAAAAAACTTTATTGAAACCGCAGAGCTTGACCGACTTAAAATGATGATGGAAGAAAATCCTTATTATTACTATGATGTTCTTCCTTACGCTATGGTTTTCGGACTTGTCGACAAGTGGGCGAAAGCGTTTACAAATATTAAGGTTGATGTTCCGTATTGGTACACTGGCTATGACACTATGTCCACATGGGAACTTTTATATCTCAACAGAATGTTACATTCAAGTATTCGTGAGCCGATAAGCCGTATTAACGCACAAGCTGCAGCAAAAGCGGCGGCTTCTGCAGCAGCTAATAGCTCAAGCGGCGGTTTCTCCGGCGGCGGAGGCGGCGGAGGCGGAATCGGCAGCTGGTAATTTTTAATTTCCACGTCAATCTGTGCAGTTCCTATCTTAAATTGATATTCCCAAAACGTATATATCTCTATATAATTTTGGATAGGGAGGATAGGCTTTTATATTAACTTTTATTAAAAAGTTTTTCAAAATTTTCAATCTTAATATAAAAACAAAAAAGCTTCCGATTTTTTTCGGAAGCTTTTCCTATAAAATTTTAATATAAACTTTTTATTATTCCGTAACTCTTTCGAATGTAAATCCTGACAATGTTATAGTATCGTCGTTGTTTCCTTCAACATAGTTGATTTCCATAGAGTTTTCGCTCTGCTCAACATATGAAATAGTAATCGTCTTTGATTCTGAATTAATTGTGTATGTGCCGTTTACTATAAGCTGATCAGCCTGATTTAGCTCGCAGGTTCCGTCCTCATTGAAGGTGTAGGTGAGGTTGTTGTCCGCGTTATGCCATTCGCCTGTAACCTTCTTGTTAGGCTTAAAGTTTTCGTCTACCTTAATTTCAGGTTCAACTTTTTTAGCACTGTTAAAGTTGACGGAGTTGCCGTTGCTGCTTAATGTAAGCGTTCTTCCTGTAATTGCGTTACCCTTAACCTCAACATCAAATGTTCCTACTACTATGTAAGAAATTGAAATACTAACTTTATTGCTCTGCTGATCAGTTGTTGAAGAATCATCGCTGGCATAGTTCCATGTACCTCTGAGTTCCAATGAACCAAGTGAAATTGAGGCTGTTCCGTCGTTGTTAAATGTATAGTATCTGATGCCTGCGTTGTTTGCATTTGTAGCT
>JAFLSL010000297.1 GCA_022510985.1 Ruminococcus sp.
ATATCTGGAATTTTTTATTCTCCTTCGCAAGCTGCGGAGCGATCCGGTTGAACACGTTTAATATCCGCGTCTGATCAACACCCTCGGCATATTTGCGGATATCCTCCTTGTAGTCGGCGATAAGCTGCCTTTGCGTTTCAAGAGACCCCTCAAAGGTTTTCTTGGTAATATAATCACTCACCACCGCGGGCATACCGCCAAGCACACAGTAATCAAGAAACAGCGAACGGCACACTGAAAGCTCCGTCTCACTTAACGGTTTGAGAGCTGCCATGTGTTTGAACAAATTCTCCGTAAAATCGTCGCCGTAGCCCTTAGCCCACAAAAACTCCTCAAAGTCCATCGAGAACATCATAAAGTCGCTTTTATATCCTACGCTGTTGCTTTCGATCTTCCGATAGTTGATCCCCAGCATAGAGCCGCTGCATATCACATCAAACCGCCCGTCCTGTTTGAAGAATTTCAGCGAGGTCGAAATGTCGGGAAACTGTTGCAGTTCATCAAAAAAGATAAGCGTGTTCCCCTCAATAAATTTCTTTGACGGGTCGATGAGAGAAATATTTTTGATAATATCCTCCGCCTTATAGCCGTCTGATGTTATCGTTTCATATTTAGGCTCTTCTACAAAATTAATTTCAATTACGCTTTCGTAATTCTCGGCGGCAAACCGGCGAATTGTTTCAGTCTTCCCCACCTGCCTCGGACCCTTTACAATAAGCGGCTTCCTGTCGGGATTTTGTTTCCATTCTGCTAAAAAGCAATCTGCCTTTCGCGACATATACATCTTTTACACCTCCGCATCTATTAATATAATACAATAATTACAACGAATTGTCAAGAGGATAATACATTTTTCTTAACGTATTATTTCGCAAAAAACGCAAAAATTATAACTAAAGGATCGCTGTTAAGCAACCAATTTCATTTACGGATAAAATTCAGGAAACATTTTTGCCAACTCCTGTCGAAAATTATTCACTTTCAGTTGGCAAAACTCTTGACTTTTGCCAACAAAGTTTTTAAAAACCTAGGAAGTGTTGAGATTATGCCTGACTAAAAAACAAAAAACTCACTTTGACTGACCCGCTTGACAAGTCCCGCTTAAAGTGCTATAATTTGTATATAAGAAGGTACGGAACGGGCAAAACAGAAGGCTTATTCTTACCCCGATTTTGCCCCGAATCGGTCAAAAAAATGAATTTTTTCATCGGTTACAAAGCAGATGAATATAGCTGCAAAACCGCATTGCAATAGGATTTGTATGATGTTCGTTGAAGAAGAATAAATGAACAAAAAAGCCCAAAACAAAACCCTTCCTCTCCGCCATAAACCGTCGAATTTTGTCGAAAGGCAGATTCGGCGGTTTTATATTTTTAGATATTGCTTTTTTAACTGGTTTGTGGTATACTTTAAAATATAAAGTTAGAACGATGTAATGCCCAAACGGAAATTGGAAGTGATGATTTGATCGACATAAAAGAACTGCGGGCAATAGCTGCCGACGCTGAAAAAATAGTTTTTACACAGCACGTTCTTGAACGAATACGGCAAAGAGAAGTAGAAAAACACGATTTGTTAGACATAATTATGAACGGTGAGATAATAGAACCATATCCAAATGATCGCCCGTTTCCGAGCTGTCTGATATTGTATTTGAAAGTGAACGGCAAACCGCTGCATTTGGTATGCAGTATGGGAAATAATAAAGTCTACATAATAACAGTATATGAGCCCGACCTTAAGCATTGGGAACCTGATTTTATGACAAGAAGGGAGAAATCAAAATGACTTGTTGCTACTGTGGAGGAGATACGGCAGAATCGACCACGACTTACGTTGCGGAGATCGGCGAGCGTATAATTATAATCAAACACGTTCCCTGTGAAAAATGTACTCAGTGCGGTGAAACATTC
>JAFLSL010000298.1 GCA_022510985.1 Ruminococcus sp.
ATGCGGAGCTCCCCTCAACTACAACACTCAACCATCTGTAGCAGAGCCTGTAGCTCAGGAGGTTCCCCAGACCGTTGCACAAACTCCTGTTGAGCAGATTCCTGTTCAACCTCAGCAACAACAGCCTCAATCGCAACCCGCTGTGCCTAACAAACCAAAAAAACCTCTTTCGAAAAAAGCGAAGCTTACGATTATTTTATCGTCAGCTACTGCTCTCGTAATAATTATTGCGGCTTTCATTATCAACACCGTAATCATTCCTAATTCCAAACTCATTGATGTATCAAATTACATAAGGATGGATTTTGGCACCGGCGATTTATATAACGAACATTTCTCCGGTAAAATTTCTATTGACGCGGATAAGATATATAATAAATATCTTGATAACGACGAATATGTTGACCGCTACAATTATATTTATGACGCAGAACAGATTAAGGACGATTTTCTCAAGTATTGTGATGTAACCGCATACGTTAAAGAAAGCGATAATAATAATAATATAGAAAAGGATTTAAACCTCAGTAATATCAAGAATTATCAATCTCTCAACCAACTGAGCACTGACGATGTTATCGTTGTGATTATTAGATGGGTGAAATCCGAGGACGATCTTATTAAGCTTGACTCCGCAGAAAAAAGCTCGGGCATAAAATTTGATAAAACCGATAAGACAATTGAGCTTAAGGTTTCCGATGAACTGAAGAAAGATGCCCTCTCTGTTAAGGAGCCTATCAATTTTGATTTCTTCAAATATGTTAATGACAACAACCTTGTTATAACAAATGGTATAACAGACGGATGGCTGAATGCAAGTCTTAAACCTACTTCGTTTGAGAAAGATAACTGCAAATTCAACTTAAAGGTTGAAGGTGATTATTACTCCAGCGAAACCAACCTTTATGTAGAAGATATGTACGGAAACAAAGGAAATCTCTATATTTTCTGTCCGGATCTCTTTGACTCTGACGAAGGCTATTACGAAGGTGAAAAAGCTAAATTCTCTATTGATGCACACTACGACGAGGGAGAAGCTGTTCAGGTTCCCGGTACCGCCGTATTTATCGAGAATCCCAGCACAGAGTACATCGTAAAAGCAAACGAGCCTATCACAGTAAAACAGGCGAAGGATAATCTTGACAAGATAAAAGACGCTATAAAAGAATCTGCAAAAAATGATGATTGTGATATTTCCACCATCAAGGATGTATATCTTTTAACGTCTGAGGATACAGATGAAACAGAAGACACAAATAAGATATTCGCTGTTGTAAAAGAAAACAATGATTCATCCTATTTCGGCTATTGGCTTCGGGATGTATATTTATCAGACGGTGAAATAAAGATACGCAGCTCAAATTCATCCGACACATATTCGTGGTTTACTAAATCTGCTAAAGATGTTGTCAAAGATAGTTCCATCCTCAACAACAGCAACTATAGAAAAACAAAAATATCTTAATATAAAATGGAGGTAAAATATGAAATTTTGTAGATTTTGCGGCACACCGTTAGAAGACAACGCTATTTGTCAATGTGCTGAGGCACAAGCTGAATTCTCGGCTAACAATCCACAGGCAACTCCTGCTACCCCTATACAACCCGCTCCTGCTGCCCCGACACCTACTGTAGAGCAGCCTGCTCCTGTTACTCAGACGACACCTGTTACCCCTCAGCCTGTACAACAACCTTCTGTTTATACAACACAGCCAGCTCCAACACCTGCAGGCGATGGGAAATTTGTAAAGGCACTTAAAAATCTTCCGACAACTTTTGTACCTTATTTTAAAGACAGCAAATCCATTGTTTCCAAAGCAAAGGAAGAAAAAGATTTGATATCCTCTTTGCTCTATACAATTGCCCTCTTTATTTCTCTTGTAATTTTTGGATGTTGTTTCTTTA
>JAFLSL010000299.1 GCA_022510985.1 Ruminococcus sp.
GCAAACTCCGAAAAGATATTCTTTTTCGAGGAATCCCTCGTTGCAGGAGGAATAGGTGAATCGTTTGGATATGGGCTTAAGAAAACAGGCAAAAGCTTTTTCTATAAAATCCACGGAATAAAAGATACATTTGTCCGTCACGAAACTGTTGAAGAAGCTTTATCCGAGCTTAAGCTCGACAGCGACGGAATGGTGGAAGTAATTAAGGAATACTTATGAAAAAACGTTTAGATATATTAGTTTTCGAGAGAGGATTTGCCGAAAGCCGCGAGAAAGCTAAGGCTGTAATTATGTCAGGTGAGGTTTATGTTGATAACCAAAAGGCTGATAAATGCGGCCAAGCCTATGACGAAAACGTAAAAATTGAATTTAGAGGTAAAGCACCTAAGTACGTCAGCCGAGGCGGATTAAAGCTTGAAAAGGCAATCAATAATTTTGACCTCGATTTAAACGATAAAATAACAATGGACATAGGTGCGTCAACAGGCGGTTTTACCGACTGTATGCTCCAAAACGGTGCAAAAAAAGTTTACTCTATCGATGTCGGCTACGGTCAGCTTGCGTGGAAACTCAGAAACGATCCCCGCGTTGTAAATTTAGAACGTACAAATATGCGAAACGTCACAAAAGAGCAAGTGCCTGATGAAATCGATTTCTTCTCAATCGATGTCAGCTTTATTTCACTAAAGCTTTTACTTCCTGTCGCCAGAAATCTGCTATCCGAAAACGCAGAGGCAGTATGCTTAATTAAACCGCAGTTTGAGGCGGGTAGGGAAAAGGTAGGAAAAAAGGGCGTTGTACGTGATCCGAATGTTCATATCGAAGTAGTTGAAAGCATATATAATTTCTGCTTAGAAAACGGCTACAGCGTTCTAAACCTTGACTTTTCACCGATAAAAGGCCCCGAGGGAAATATAGAGTATCTTATCCATCTCAAAAAATCTGATGATCCAAAATCCTATATTTCAACCTCTCCGAAAGAACTTGTTGAGAAATCTCATCAAGAATTAGATAAATAAATTTTTTCTTGAATTTCAAAGTGAAAGGCTATGAGATTTTATGAAAATATCAATAATCGTTAATAAAGATAAAGAAAAAGCAATTTTCTGTGCCAAAAATATCGCAAATCTTCTTTTTGATAACGGTGCAGAAATACTGACGCTTAAGAAATTTGCCGGTTTTGGCATAACAGATGATATAAAAGGCTCTGTGCATCTTAATGATTACAACGAGCTTTTTGAAAAAGCTGACATTGCGATAACTGTCGGCGGCGACGGAACAATTATTCACAGTGCAAAATATGCCGCTAAATTTGATAAACCGATGATTGGAGTAAATGTAGGACGTTTAGGTTTTGCTGCCGAGGTCGAACCCGATAATATAGGCGACCTTAAACGAATTCTAACAGGTAATTATTCACTTCAAAACCGAATGTTGCTTGATGTTACCGTCACTCACTCAAACGGCAAATCTGAAAACTATATTGCGGTAAATGACGCGACCGTTGCCCGTGGTCAGCTTTCCAGAATTATCGATGTTTTCGTATCCCTCGACAATTCTCCGATTTCAGAATACCACGCCGACGGAATTCTTTTCTCAACTCCCACAGGCTCAACTGCTTATTCTCTTTCCGCCGGAGGTCCCGTAATATATCCCGAGATGAAATGTATTCTTCTAACCCCGATTTGCCCCCATTCTTTAATATCACGTTCCGTACTTTTTGACGGAAACTCAACGCTCAATACAACAGTAAAAATTGTTGATAACACTCCTGCAATCCTTTCAATAGACGGCGAGAAAAATGTT
The DNA here is from genome assembly GCA_022510985.1 of Ruminococcus sp. GTDB lineage: Bacteria > Bacillota > Clostridia > Oscillospirales > Acutalibacteraceae > Ruminococcoides. Next base: position 1,807 of record JAFLSL010000299.1, read on the forward strand.
GAGATAAATTCCTCAGATACTATTACGATAAAAAAATCCGACAAAACTCTGAAACTTATAACCTTATATGACAGAAATTTTTATCAGCTTT
>JAFLSL010000003.1 GCA_022510985.1 Ruminococcus sp.
TAGCACCCATCTCCCTAAGCTTTCTTGCATACAGCTCAATATCTGTTTCATCTTCTATTTCCGCGTCAAATATTTCGCACAGCTCCTGCTTATTAGGTTTTATCAGAAACGGTTTGTATTTAAGCAAATCTAAGAGAAACCTTTTTTCTGCGTCAACAACTACGCGTACATCTTTTCCGTCGAGCTTTTTAATAATTTTCTCGTATGCGTCGGATGAAAAGGTGTTTGGAATACTTCCCGCAAGGACAAGCGTATCTCCATCCGTAATCATATCCATTTTTTCAATAAGCTTTCCGAATTCATCCTCGCCGATTTTCGGACCCTGACAGTTTATTTCGCTTTCTTTGTCAGTTTTAATCTTAAAATTAATTCTTGAAATGCCGTTTTTCAGCCTTATAAAATCAGCGGCTATGCCTTTTGTCTTCAGTTCCTTTTCAATCGCGTCTCCCGTAAAGCCTGCCGAAAATCCCAACGCCGTATTCTTTATATCAAGCTCAGACAAAACATAGGACACGTTTATGCCTTTTCCGCCTATATAATATTCCTCGCTCGTTGTGCGGTTTGTCATTCCGTTTGTAAAACTGTCGAGATAAACAACGCAGTCTATCGACGGATTAAACGTTACTGTATAAATCATAGCTGCCTCCATTAAGCCGATTTTAGACCGGCTTTTCAGAATTACTTTTCTGAATATATATGAATTTTATCATTAAGAATTTAACAACGCAATACAATTAAGGCAAATAATTAACTTTTTAATCAATTCTTTGTGTAAATTTGCCAAAAATCCTCGTTATATTTTTAGTTGCTTTAAATGTATTCTTCTGTTAGAATTGAGTTAACTTTAAAAAATGACGGAAAACCTTCAATTGCTCATCTTTTAAAGGTCGATGGCTGAAAAAAACACACACCTTATCCGCCCACGATAAGGCTGTTGTGATTATAACTTTACTCTGTGGGCGGAAAGGCTAAGGAAAACAGAATGAAAAAGACTATTTTCACAAAGCTCATAAGCGTCTTGCTTATATTTATGCTCTGCATCTCCGCAGTAGTCGGGACAGGTTTACTGTCCGCAAACGCAGTATCTGCAACCGTTTACCTTCGCGGCACATTTAACGGCTGGGAAGCACCTGCCGAATATGCTATGCAAGACGACGGCAACGGTCACTGCCTTATTACAGTTCACCTCGATGCCGGCACTCATGAATACAAAGCGGCTACCGAAGACTGGTCAACACTCGTAATTCCGAGCGGAGATAACGAGAGCGTTACTCTGGCTCAGGACAGCGATGTAACCTTTGTTGCAGATGTAGGCAACTATACCGTTACCGCTTACATCCACAGCAACTATTCGTCTGAAACCGAGCTGAACCGTGTTGTAATCCGCACCCAGTGGATGGAGCATAGCGACGAGGTTCTCACCCTTAGCGGTGACCGCGTTTCCTATGCGAGCGAAAACGGCAACTACGAGGACAACGCATATTGGAACATTATCCCCGCAAAGGGCGATTACTTCTATATCCAGAACGACAACACAAAGGGATATATGTATTTAAACGGTTCTGAAGTTTATTGCTCCGAGGATGGCAATTCCACAGACGCAGGACTTTGGAAAATTGACGTTTCAACAGGCAATAAACGTATTATAAACGCGACAAACGATAATGCTGTTATAAATGTAGAAAATCAGGACGGCTATGCTCAGGCAACAGGCGTTCCGATTTACTACACAAGCTCGCAGTGGACGTTTGAATACACTCACTATGAATACACACTAAATCCTGACAGCGTAAGCGACACAGGCTACAACGCATATGCCGACAGCCCCACTTCAATTACCTCCTACGCAACCGGCTCAAAGAGAACATGGAGACTTTCAAAAAATCTTTCCGCTCAGCCTGCTTTTTCTGCCCCGAACACTCCACTCGCGGCGGCTGTTTACAACCTGACAATGGAAGAAACGCTGAAGAGCATCCATACCGATAACTACGGCGACGTTTTCTACACAGGAACATTATGGCAAAAGGTATGGACGCGTGACACAGCGATGTCTAACCTTTACTCGTTGTCTTGGGTTTTCCCCGAAATCACATATAACTGTCAAAGAGAAAAGATTAAAACCTCAAACGGAATTTCCGTATTTGAGGAAGATACCGGAACGGGCGGCTCCTACCCCGTATCAACAGATAAAATAATCACTATGCTTTCAGTTTGGGAAACCTACCTCGCTGACGGCAACACCGACCATTTAAGCTATTTCTACGACGTTTGCTACAACACGATTATGCAGGATATGGAAGTTGCTTATGATAAGGACGCAGAGCTGTTCAAGGGCGAAACCTGCGGTCTTGACTGGCGTGACCAGACATATCCCGACTGGACCAGCGAAACCTACGACAGCGGTCTTAACAATATCGCCGAGGGCAAAACAACCTCTGTAAACGCTATTTACTGCCGTGTTCTTGAAATTATGAGTCAGGCTGCAAAGGTTCTTAACAAAGGCGAGGCTACCGAAAAATATTGGGCAAAAATGGCGTCCGACCTTAAGGAAAAAATTTCCTCAAGACTTTGGAACGATAACCTTAATCTCTACTCAGCTTGGGAATATCCCGAATATATGGGAAGCGTTCTCGCTGAAAAAGCAGACGTTCTGGGCAACGGCTTTGCTCTTTGGTTTAACGTCGGAACAGACGAGCAGCTCAAAGCAATCGGTGACAACTATCCTCTCGTAACCTACGGTGCACCCACAGTTTATCCGCAGAAGCAGGGAACTCTTGCAAATGCTGAAAAAATATACCACAACTTCGGCGTATGGCCGGGTTGGGAAGCTGCACTTATGGTAGGTGCGGCTTACTCTGACAACGAGGCTCTTGCAGAAGAAATCTTCAACTCCACCGTTCGCGGTGCTGCTACATCTCTTACACAAAAAGAGGTTATCAACTACCTCACGGGCGAGGGCGTAGCATCCGACCAGCAGCTTTGGTCAATTGCAGGCACCTTAGCAGGCTACTACAGAGTTCTTTTCGGTATGAATTATGACGAAGACGGCATCAGCTTTGACCCGTACATTCCGTCATGGATGAAAGGACCGTTTACTCTTACAAACTATAAATATCGAGGCTCAAATCTTAACATCACACTCTCAGGCGAAGGCGACCAGATTGTCAGCTTTACAGTTGACGGAAACGCCGTAGACAAAGACTACGTGTTCCCCGTTAATTCAACAGGCTCGCACACAATTCAAATCGTACTCGGCGACAGCGGTGTTAAAGATACAATTAATAAGGGCGACAAAAACTTGGTAATCGCTCCGAAAATGCCCACAATGAATTACTCAAACGGAACTCTCCGCTGGACTTCCGACAGCTCTCTCACCTACAAGCTTTGGGACGGAAGCAAATACATTGACGTAAAAGGAAATTCCTATAAGGTAGACACAAGCGTTTACGGCTGTTACTGCCTTATGTCAATCTCCGCAGACGGCATATGCTCCGAGCTTAGCAGACCGATTGTTGTAAGCCCCGACAAAGTTAAAGTTGAGGCTGAAAGCGGTACGATGACCTCAACAAATCTTATCAAACGCTCCGTTCAAGGCTACTCGGGCACGGGCTATGTTGTTGACAACAGGTCACAAAGTGCAAACCTTGAAATTAAAGTTAATATTCCAAAGAGCGGCAAATACCTTATGAGTGCAATTTACAACAACCCGGGTGACGCAACCTCAGGAACAAGCTGTGCAATACGTTCTGTTTGCGTTGACGGCGTTGACCAAGGTACAATTTACTTCCCCGAGGTTTACAGCGAGCATACATTCCAGCTCAGCACCCACCTTTCACTCAACCTGAAAGCAGGAATTCACACTGTTAAAATCTTCTACGATACCGCCAACTGGTACGATAGAAATATGAATATCTCAAAGAATAATGTTGAGTACGACTACTTTGACTTTGATTATGTAGGCGAGGGCGAATTTGACCCCGACGAAACCGAACCGCCCACAACTGAGCCTGAAACCACCGAGGCTCCCACAACCGAGGCTCCTACTACCGAACCGCCTACAAGCGAACCCACATCTTCAACAGCTACAGAAGCTACCTCAACCGAGCCGTCATCCTCAACAGAAACAACATTACCAAGCCTAAAAATCGGCGACGCCGACCAAAACGGCGTGGTTGACATAAACGACGTAACCTACATTCAAAAGTACCTTGCAAAGTTCTCGGGATACACCTGCACACTTGATACTTCCGACACAAGCAAAGACGGCTTAATCACAATCGTCGACGCAACTTTAATTCAGAAATTCATTGCAGGTATTATTCCATCATTAGGCTGATAAAAAGCGTGTGCAATTTTGCACACGCTTTTCTATTCTCCGAAAAAAATAATATTCAATACCCAAAAAGGAGATATAATTATGTGGAAAAAATTTTGGAACCGGGACAACTCCGGAATGTTTCTTGAAAAATTCACCGTTAAATCCGATTTGTATATAATACAACTAAAGGCGGTAGTTTAATTATCACAGATAGGAAAACAAATAAATGTATCAATCGTTTCAAAGGCTTTAATTACTTATACACGGGTGATATAAATCCTACTGAAACAGAATGTTTTGCACTTGAAAACGGAAAGCATTTCTATGTTTTCTCACTAAAAGATTTTACACTTACAAAAAGAGTAACCCTTCCGCGAGGTCTTGAAGCGATTGACGTTTACGGCTTTTATTCCGATAACGGAGAGTTTCTGAATATCCCCACGAAAAGAGATATTGATCCCTCCGATGATGACAGTTACTACGAATATATTATGTGCAAATATGAAACTAAAGAATACACATTAGTTGATAAAACACTAATAAAAAGTATCGATTTGTATTCATGGGAAGCAAAATATCAACCCTGGATGAAATAATAATAAAAGCAGCATAAAACTCAAATCAGCAAAACGGCTAAACAATACGTTTAGCCGTTTTTTGCATATTATAAAGTTAATTTCCTTTTTATTACTTCCCACTTCCGCAGAATTTTCCGACAACGGAGAAGATAATGAATACCGCTATATCAACCGCGACGATTGTTGAGCCGACGGGTGTTGAGAAAACTACGGAAATTAAAATACCGAGCAAAGCACAGCAAACCGAAAGCACAGCCGAACAGAGCGTTACCGACTTAAAGCTTTTAAACACCCTCATCGCCGAAAGAGCGGGGAAAATCACAAGTGCGGAAATTAAAAGCGAGCCGACAAGATTCATCGCAAGCACAATAATCACAGCAATAATCACAGCGATTAAAAGGTTATAGAGCTTTGCTCTTGTACCCGTAGCCTGAGCAAAATTTTCGTCAAATGTTACGCTGAAAATCTTGTTGTAAAATATTACGAAAACCGCAACCACAACCACGGAAAGAATGATACAAAGCCACACCTCAACGGGCGTTAAGGTTAAGATTGAGTTTGAGCCGAAAAGGGTTGAGCAAACGTCGCCCGAAAGGTTGCTCGAGGTGGAAAACAAATTCATTATAAGGTAGCCCACAGCAAGGGCACCTACCGAAATCATCGCTATTGATGCGTCACCCTTTATTTTTGCGTTCTGTCCGGTGCGAAGTAAAAGGATTGCACAAATCACCGTAACCAAAAGCACAAACGGCATATTATTCGTGAGCTTTAACACAGACGCTATCGCTACCGCTCCGAAAGCCACGTGGGAAAGTCCGTCGCCGATAAATGAAAAACGCTTTAACACCAACGTAACTCCCAAAAGAGAAGAACAAAGTGCGATTAAAACTCCGACAATTAACGCGTACTGAACGAAGGGATATTGCAAGTAAAGTATGAGCTTATTAACTGCCTCAACCATTACCCTCGCCCCCTTTCGCAAAGCCTTTGGATACATCGCTGTAAAGATATTCTTCCTTTGTGCCGAAGAAAACCTTATCGCCGATATGAAGAATTTTGTCGGCGTATTTTTGGGCTGCCTGAAGGTCGTGGGAAATCATAATAATCGTTATGCCGTGTTTTTTATTAAGCTCGTCGATAAGCTGATACATATCGCTCGTAACCTTCGGGTCAAGTCCTGCCACAGGCTCGTCGAGAAGTAAAATATCCTGAGCCGCACACAGTGCCCTTGCGAGCAGAACCCTCTGCTGTTGTCCGCCCGAAAGCTCGCGGTAACAACGATTTTTCAGCTCGGTAAGTCCCATTTTTTCAAGGTTTTTACGGGCAAGCTCTTTTTCAGACTTGTTATAAAACGGACGCATTTTGCATCTGCCCTGGCAACCCGACAGAGTAATCTCCCAAACGGAGGCGGGAAAATCACGTTGCACGACTGTCTGCTGGGGCAGATAGCCGATACCGTTGCGGTTAAGCCCGTCGCCCATTGTAAATTTTCCGTGGGTGGGCGAAATCAAACCGAGCATCGCTTTCATAAGCGTAGTTTTACCCGAGCCGTTTTCTCCGACTATGCAAAGGTAATCACCCTTGTTGACCTCAAAATTTAAATTGTGTATAACCTCGTAACCATCGTAGCCCAGGCACAGGTTTTTACAGGTGAGTTGAGCCATTTCGTATCTCCTTATTATTTAAGTGCGAGCTTTAATACTTTTAGATTATCTTCCATAACCGAGAGGTAGGTCGCTCCGCTTTCAACGTCTTTTTTACTTATGGACTGCATTGAATTTAGTGTAATAATTTTTTGGTTTTTTCCTTTTGTGCTGTCCTTAATCGTTTGTGCGACAGAACCGTCCGAGCCGTCAATCTGAACAATCGACTTTAAACTAAGCTCATCAGCCTTTTTTGAAAGAAACGCTATGGTTTCAAAGCTTGCCTCGGTTTCCGAGGAACAGCCTGCAAATGCGGCAAAATAGGAAAGCCCGTAATCGTCAAAAAGATATCGAAACGGAAATCGGTCGCCAAAAAGAACCGTCTTGAATTTTGCATCTTCCACCGCAGTTTTGTAGTCGTTATCAAGTTTGTTTAATTTTTTAATGTACGTTTTTGTGTTCGATTTGTATTTATTCTTATATTCTGCATTAAGTTTACATAGCTTTTTGCCAATATAATCACAGAGCTTTTCGGCATTTTTAAGGGAAAGCCATACGTGTTCGTCATACTCAGCCTCGTCCCTTCTTTCAGCCTGCATACCCTCGACAACTTCCTCTTCTTTTGCCTCATCGCTAAGAACGTTCAAAAGATTTATAACAACTCTGTCCTCGTTCGGGGCAACCTCGAGTGCATCCTCGACCCATTCGTCCGATTCGCCGCCGACATAGATAAACATATCGCTGTCCGAAATCGTTACGATGTCGTCGGCGGAAAGCTGAAAACTATGAGGATCAACACCGTTGTCGATAAGCATTTTAAGCTCAATATCGGTATCGCCCGAGATTTCCTTTACCCAATCGTAAATCGGGAAAATCGTGGTTACTATGCTGATTTTTTTGTTATCTTTATTTATATCTGCGTTCACGCAACCGCTCATAACGCCGATTAAAATAACAAGTGATAAAAAAATCGCCGAAAGTTTTTTTGCCATCACTTTTCCTCCGCAACCTTGGAAAGCTGACAGTCGCAACAAACCCCGTACAAAACGGTTTCGCCCTTATCAATAGAAAAGTTCTCGTTTTCGGCAACGCTGTTTATCAGCGAATTTGCAACCGCCGTCTGCATATGATAAGTCTTTCCGCATTTTTTACAGCTTAGGTGCAGGCAATTTTTGCAATGCTCGTCGTCAAGATACTGATAAACCGCCTCTCGACAGCTGCTGTTTGCAACACGTCTGAGCTTTCCTTCCTCTTCCATATCGGCAAGGTTACGGTAAACCGCACTTTTGCTGATTTTGTCCGACAAAGCATTTGCAATCTGACTTGCGGATATGCTTTCGTCGGTGTGATTTGACAGATATTCAGCTAAAATTTTTCGCTGTTTTGTAATATACTTTGACATTACTATCATCCTCGAATTTGCGAATATTTCGCAAATTAGTATAGCACGCACTAAGATAAAAGTCAAATTGCTCTGCCTTATCCGTTTATTTTTGCTTTTCTTTGGACATACTTAATATATCCCGGAGGTGCAATATGGAAGTTTGTAAAGTTATCTTAGCGTCGGTATTTTCCGCCGCTGTGTTATTTGTTATCGGAAAGGTTATGGGGCACAAGCAGATATCCCAATTTGACTTTTTTGACTATATTACGGGAATCACAATCGGTTCAATTGCCGCGGAGCTTGCCATAACGCTCGAAAAGCCATGGTGGAAACCGACGGTCGCCATGCTCGTTTACGGAGCAATCTCAATTACTCTCAGCATCGTTGCGGACAAGTTCCCGAGAACGCGTAAATATATCAACGGAACACCTACAATAATTATGAACAACCAAAAGCTCTACAGAAAAAATCTAAAAAAGGCAAAGCTCGATTTAAGCGAATTTATGCTTATGTGCAGACAGGAGGGTTATTTTAACCTTGAAGATATTCAGACCGCAATTTTTGAGGTTAACGGCAAGCTCACAATTCTTCCGACAAGCAAAAAGCGTCCGCTTAATCCCGAGGATATCTGCCTGTCGCCTGAGCCTGAGTATATAAATACCGAGGTAATTATGGACGGAAGAATTCTTGACGAAAATCTGAATCGAATGGGGCTCGACAAAATTTGGCTTAAAAGACAGCTCGAAAAGCAAGGATTTAAAAATGCCAAAGAGGTTTTCCTCGGAATTTGCGACAATAACAACAAGCTCACTCTCTACAAGGGCGAATAATTTTAAATTGAGGTGATTATATGCCAAAAAGAGGAATGAAACATATAAGAAAAAATCATAATCAGCAAAAGAACACCGCCCCGCCCGTACCTGAAATTCATGGCAGTGCAAAGCGTACAAAAGAAAGGGCAAACCCGATAATTGCAGGAACAGAGTACACCCCTCAAAAGGTTTATCACACAAAGCCGTTTAAAAGAGAAAAGCCTATTCCGTCGGTTTACGCGGTAATCGACAACGACCTTGCAAGAGATAATCTTGAAAACGATATTACCGCCGCTGATTTGCAGGATTTATAAATAAAAAACAGGAAGCCAACCGCTTCCTGTTTTTTTATAAAATTATATATGCTCCAGCTCAAACCAAAATGTTGAGCCTGAATTTTCCTTACTGCTGACGCCGTAATTTGCACCGTGCAAATCAAGGATATTTTTTACTATCGAAAGCCCGAGACCCGTTCCGATAACTGCACGTTTATGGTCCTTGTCAACCTTGTAATATCTGTCCCAAATATACTCAAGCTTATCCTCGGGAATTCCCTCGCCGTGGTCGGTTACCTCAATTCTCACTTTCTTATCATAAACCTTTTGAGTTACAATAACGGTTTTGTCCTCGCCGCAATGGTTAATCGCGTTGTTGATAAAATTATAGACAACCTGACCGAGCTTAGTTCTGTCAGCGTTTACATAGGCGTTCTGCTCATATTCAAAGCTTATGTTGTAGCCTTCCTGCTCCCTGAGCTTTGTGTAACGCTTGAAAATCTCGTTGATTTCGTCTGTCAGGCTGAACTGCTCACGCTCTATTTCAATTGCACCCGACTGGAGCTTTGAAAGATTGAGCATATCGTTTACAAGCGACGTCAGACGGTTAGCCTCGTCAATAATAACCTGGACATTTTCGGGAGTGTTCTCGCCGGGTAAATCACGCATAACCTCGCCGTAGCCCGTAATCATCGTAAGCGGAGTTCGCAAATCGTGGGAAATATTTGCGATAAGCTCCTCTCTCAGAGCATCTGTTTTTTGAAGTTCTTTTCGGGTTAAATTCAGGGTGTTGCTAAGCTCGTTTACCTCGAGATAACCCTTGCTGTCAAACTCAACCTCATAATCTCTTGTGGCGAGCTGTTTTACCTTTGTGTTGATTTCAACGAGCGGACGTGAAAGTCTTTTTGAAACGATAAACGCAAGGATTATCGCAAAAACAATAAAGATAACGCTGACGATTATAAGCTGAATTCTAATTGTGTTTATAACCGAATCAACAGGCGTGAGGAGTGCGGTGATAAGCACAAAACATTCCTCGTCATCGTTAAGCTTTAAAATCTCAGCACAGATTAAATTCTCGGCTCTTTTTTGCCGCACTTCTCTGAAACTGCTGTCGAAATCTTCATCCTCAATACTCTGCTCGCTGTTATCAATCGAAATGCTTATTCCGCTTTCCTCAAGTGTCGAAGTCGAAATATACTTTCCACCCGCATCAAAGGCAAGCTTGTAGTATGAATACACACTGTGCATATCTATATCGCGAAGTCCCGAGGGGTTGTTATATTCGCTGTCATATTCTCTTGTCATAATAGCGTGAGTTGAGTTGTAGACATAAACGCTCATCTCATTTTCGCGAGATATGTCGAATATTGTCGTTGCGGTATCGTCTCCGCTTTTTATGCTTTCGCAAATCGCGGACGCGTTGCTTTTAACCTGCGACTGGCGTATCAGAGTATAGCAGGTTTCTAAGAATGCACTTTGAAAAATCCACAAAAACACAAGCATAATCACCGAAAAGGCTATAAAATAAATACTCAGCTTGTATCTCAGCGGAAGACTTTTCCACCGCGAAATTTTAGTTTGTTTCAAATCGATAACCTACCCCTCGAAGTGTAACTATACATTTGCTGTATTCGTCGAGCGATTTTCTCAACAGCTTTATGTGCGTGTCCAAGGTTCTCTCGTCACCGAAAAAGTCATAGCCCCAAACCTCTGAAATCAGCTTTTCCCTCGTCAGTGCAAGCCCCTTGTTCTTTACCATATAGAAAAACAGCTCGTACTCCTTCGGAGTCATCTGTGCACGCTTGCCGTCAATCGTAACAATTCTCGCGGAAAAATCAACCGTAAGTCCCTTGTATGAAAAAACGTCCTTGCTCTCCTGGCGAGTATTTTTAGACGAACGCTTAATTACCGCGTTGACACGCATCATAAGCTCCTTTGGAGAAAACGGCTTTACAACATAGTCGTCACTACCAAGCTCAAAGCCGTGGATTTTATCGTACTCCTCGCCTCTTGCAGAAAGCATAATAACGGGCGTATCGGAAATTTTTCTTATTTCCCTGCACGCTGAAAAGCCGTCCAGCTCAGGCATCATAACATCCATAATAATAAGGTCGTATTTATTTTTTCGGCAGATTTCAACAGCTTGCATACCGTCTACTGCCTCTTCAACAGTATGTCCCTCAAACTCCGCGTACTTTCTGATAAGCTGACGGATTCGAAATTCGTCGTCCACTACTAATAGCTTGCTCATTCTGTCCCTCCTGTGATTATAAATTAATTTTAAAATCACAATGTGAAAACTGTATGTTGAAAACTAAAAATCTTTCTGATTTAAATATATCACAAATCCTGCAAATTTTAAAGAAATAATTGATTTAGAATGTGAATTGTTTTATAATACTTAAGAAGATTATTTAAACTTTTAAGGGGACATTATGAATACACGAATTATTAAGTCGGATAAAATAACCGAAACAGTCAAAAAACTTTTTGTCGACTGCAACTATTTTATCGGCGACGATATTTTAAACGCTCTGAAAAATGCTCGTGATACCGAGAAAACAGACGTTGCAAAAAGCGTGCTTTCGCAGATTATCGAGAATGACGAGATTGCCGCAGACGAACAAATTCCAATGTGTCAGGATACGGGAATGGCTGTGCTTTTTGTTGAATACGGCGACAAGGTATGTGTTGACGGCGATTTTGAAGAGGCTGTTCAGGAAGGCGTTCGCAGAGCGTACATAGACGGCTACCTCAGAAAGAGCATTGTTGACGATCCTGTTTTCGACAGAGTTAACACAAAGGACAACACCCCCGCCATTATCCACACTAAAATTGTGTCGGGCGATAAAATCAAAATAACCGCAGGCGGAAAAGGTTTCGGCAGCGAGAATATGTCCGCGATAAAAATGCTCTCTCCGTCCTACGGAGTTGAGGGAGTGAAAAGCTTTATCCTCGAAACCGTAAAGAACGCAGGCCCCAATCCGTGCCCGCCGATAGTAGTCGGCGTTGGAATAGGCGGCACGTTTGAACGCTCGGCACAACTTGCGAAAAAGGCGACCTTCCGCAGCATTGATACCGAAAATCCCGACCCACGCTACGCTGAGCTTGAAAAAGAGCTTTTAGAAGAGATTAACAAGATGGGATTCGGCCCCGCAGGCTTAGGCGGAGCTACAACCGCACTCGGCGTTAATATTGAAACCAGCCCGACGCATATCGCCGGTATGCCTGTTGCGGTCAACATATGCTGTCACGCCGCAAGGCACAAGAGTGCGGTTATTTAAAAATTAGAGGGACTGAGGAAAATGAAAAAAATAACACTTCCGCTGACGGATGAACAGATAAGCACACTCAAAGCAGGCGACAGCGTTTTGCTTTCGGGTACAATGATAACGGGCAGAGATGCCGCACACAAAAGGCTTTTTGAGACTTCTGAAAGGGGCGAAGAGCTTCCTGTCGATATTAAAGGCGAAACGATTTACTACGTGGGTCCCGCACCCGCAAAGCCGAACTACGCTGTAGGTCCGGCAGGTCCGACCTCAAGCTACAGAATGGATAAATTCACCCCAAAGCTTCTCGATATGGGTCTTAAAGGAATGGTAGGAAAGGGCAAGCGTAACGACGAGGTTATTGACGCGATTATCAGAAACCACGCTGTTTATTTTGCCGCAATCGGCGGAGCCGCCGCACTTATTGCAAAAAGCATAAAAAAGACCGAGCCTATCTGCTACGATGATTTAGGCACGGAATCGGTCAGAAGATATTATGTTGAGGATTTTCCCTGCATAGTAGCGATTGACTGCGAAGGAAATAACGTCTACGAAAGAGATTAAAAATACATAAAAAGCTCTCCGAAAACACTCGGAGAGCTTTGTTTTTACTTTACATTCAAATAGTACGGTACGATATCGACATACTTTCCGTCTTTATTTAAAAATCCCCCGGGGATTACGCCGAGCGGTTTAAAACCAAGCTTTTCGTAAAGCCTTCTTGCGGCGGTATTGCTTTTTACAACGGCATTGAATTGCAGGATTTTAAAGCCGTTTTCTTTAACCTGCTCCAAGCTGTCCCGCACAAGCTTTTCGCCGATATGAAGTCCGCGGAACTCGGATAATACAGCGTAGCTTGCGTTTGCTATATGCGAGCAACGTCCGACGTTGTTCGGGTGAAGGATATAAAGTCCGAGCAGTTTTCCCTCGTCAGTATCCTCGGCAATTCCGCAATAGGTCTGCGTACTGAAAAATTCTTTTCCGCTTTCGATATCGAGCAACTCTGTCTGCGGAAAAGCAACGCCGTCTTTTACAACTTCGTTCCAGATTTCTGTCATTTTTTCTATATCATTTTCAGTGAATTTTCGCACCGCTATATTCATAAACTATCCCCACAGGAAAGCGTGCAAAGCACGTTTTCTTCTCTCATCGCTCTTTCTGAAAAACAGATACCGAGCAATTTCCTATAAAGCAAACAATCGGGAAGACAGGCGAAACCCATCTTCCCAACATTTTCATTATTAGATTAAATCAACTGCAATTTATTCTTCGTCGTCGATTAAATCGTCAGGATTTACATCGTTAACGTCCTTGTTGATGCCGTTATCGTCATCCTCTACACTTGTTAAAAGTGTATCGTCAACATCGTATTTAATCATTTCCATTTCGGGTGAGATATATTTTTTCATCAAAATCTTCCTTTCTCTCTATTCTCTATGCTATCGCGTCATAGGGTGTAACCTCTGCCGCATCGCTTACATAAATTGTGCCGTCAGGCTTTACGACATATGCGTAAAAATAAATCTTGGTCGACTTTTCAACTTTCTCAACATCAATATAAGGTGCATACACAAACTGATACTGACCTGATTCGTTGTAAAGCTCCACAGCGGAATTATGAACTACTACGCCGTTATCCGCTTTATTTGTTTTTTCAGTGACTTGCAGTACTGCCTCTTTTACAGCGTCTTCTTCACACTCTGAGGTTGCAAACGCAACGCCCATTCTCGAAAATTCACTGACCTTAGTTGTTGCGAGAAGCTGCATCATAACTCTCTGCTCGCTTACTGCGAGGGAGTTAAATGTAATTGATGCGAATTCGTCCTCAGCCACAGCCGTTTCTTCGGTGACAATATCCATATTTCCTGTTACGAAGAATTTAAATGTTGTTCCGACAGCAACAACGTTGCCGTCAATCTTAAATCCGACTTCACTCTCGGTTGTAATTGTTTCAACCTCCATATAACGGCGGGTTGAATATTCTTCGTCATTAAGAGTAACTGTGTACTCTATCGGCGTACTTTTAAGATTTACCTCAATGACATTTTCATCAACAAAGGAAACGTCTCCGATTGAGTACTTGTTGTACGGATTTCTGATGCTCGGGTAGCAAGCGTTTGCAAGCTCCTCGGCGGTTATTTTCTCGGCTGTTTTGTATGTTCGAGTTAAGAAGGTATCCTCTGTGCCGTTGTTGTAGTTATAAATTACGGTGTAAGTTGTTTCCTCAGGCTCGGGAATTACGGGGTCGGTTTCGATGGTAGTATCAGGCTCTGTCTGAGTAACAGGCTCCGTAACAGTAGTCGGCTCGGTGGTAGGCTCTGCGGTAGTGGGTTCGGTAGTCGGCTCCTCGGTTTCTGTGGTCGGCTCTGTGGTCGGGTCGGTTGTATTATTTTCGGGATTGTCGATATCCACAGTTCCGCTCGTAACAACCTCGCCGTCGATAACATTAGCGTAACGATACGAAAGGTTTCCGCCGTTGATAAGCTCGCGTGAATAGAACTCGCTTAACACAGTGTCAAGACCCTTTTTGTCAAAATCGCCGTTTACGTTAAATTTAACGGTAAGCATTGCCGCACCGTCTGTAAAATTGAACGGACAATCTACGTTTGTCGCATTAAAGATAATTTTCTTGCCGTTATCACGATAGTAGCTCTGAGCTCCTTCGTCATAAACAACAACAGACTCTACGCTTAACGCAGAAGGGTAGCTTAGCTCTCCCTCAAATGCCACAACCTCATCGTCGCAGGTTACAATATACTGATAGGTTATAGTATCGCTGTCAGCCGCGGTTGCGGTAGTCACAACACCAAACACCGCTGAAACGACCATTAACACTGCCAAAATTACGGAGGTTAATTTTCGGGTACGCAATTTCATAAGGTCTCCTCCTCAAGAAAGCGTGCTTGGCACGCTTTTCTTCACTCATCGCTCGTTCCGCGAAGCAGAAGCTGAGCGGAGAATTAAATAGTCTACAAAATAAGTATACAATATTTAAAAATTTTTTGCAATATTTTTATTCAAAAATTTCAGGGTGCATACGGCTGTAGTGGAAAATATACTGCTGGGCAATTCCCGCATAGTCGCCGAAGTCGTTTTCCGTCATATTCGGGAACAACTTTTCCATCGCACGACGCATCCAAACGTCAACGGGGAACGCCTCAATTCTGTGAAGTCCGAAAAGCAAGGCACAATCTGCAACCTTAACGCCGACGCCCTTGATTTTCATAAGCTCTTCTCTGGCTTTTTCGTATTCAATTTCTCTGCATTTCTCGAGGTCAACCTCACCGCTCGCTACCTTTTTTGCACCGTCGATTATGTATTTGTTGCGAAAACCCGCACGAATAGGTGCTAAATCCTCGGGGGATAGTGATGCGAGCTTTTCCGCTGTCGGAAATGTATAAAAATCGTCAACTTTTTCGCCGAAACTTTCACAAAGCCTTTCGACAATTCCCTTAATTCGTTTTATGTTGTTGTTTTGAGAAATTATAAAGGTGCAAAGTGCCTCCCACGGCTCCTGACGTAAAATTCGGATTCCGGGAGCGTAGGAGCAAGCCTCCTTTAAAACAGGGTGAATCTCGCTGATTTGTTCTCGGATTTTTCCGTAGTCAAGCTCAAGGTCTAGATAGCTTTTCCAAATGCTGTTAAAATCCTCGGCGGTAGAATTTTCTATATAAAGATCCTCTCCAACAAGGTTAAGGTTTACCTTTTTTCCAAAAGCCACTCCGCTGAATTTTCCGTCATTTTCAACCCAGCGAAAGCTCTGTCCGCAATCGAGCGTCTGAGCTAAATCCAGGTCGCGGACACCCGTAATTTTAACGCCGTTTTCTGTCTTAATACATTCCATTTCCGTACTCCTTAAAATTCTTAAAATAAGTATATCATATTTTTGAAGAGTATGGTACAATAAATATATCAAAATTTCGAGGTAAATTATGAAAGAAAATATCTGCACAATTCCGATTAACGACCTTTTTAAACCGAAAAACGGCTGTCCGATTTGCCGAATGGAAGAAATGCTCGAGGAAACCTACGTTGATTTTGTGGTAGGCGACGCGATGATGGAGCCGAATATTCGCATTGAAACGAACGAAAAAGGATTTTGCCACAGGCATTTTTCAAAAATGTTTTCGGCGGGGCAGAAACTTCCGAACGCACTTATAATGGAAAGCCATTTAAAGTCGATTATCGAAAATGTTCTTCCGAAAAAGGCTGGCTCAAAGCCCGATAAAAAGACGATTGAGAAAATTGACGAGCTAAATAAAACCTGCTATGTGTGCGACAGAATTGACCACGATATCCACCATCTGCTCGCAACGGTTTTCTCGGAATATCAGAAGTCCGAGGAATTCAGAACGCTCTACAAGGAACAGCCGTTCATCTGCCTTAATCATTACTCATATATCCTGAAGGACGCAACGGGTAAACGCGGTGTCGGCTCAAAATTTATGAAACAATTTAACGAGGACACCTACAACCTGACTAAGAATTACATCTTAAACCTTAAAGAGGACACTTCATATTTCTGCTCAATGTTCGACTACCGAAACCGAGGCAAAGACTTTGGCAAAAGCAAGGACGTTATCGAGCGTAATATCGAATACCTTACAAAAGAAAAACCATAATTTGTTAAAAAACAACTCCTGCCCATACGGACAGGAGCTGCTTTTTTAATTTCATCAAGGAGTAGTAAACCTCTATTTAACTTTAATCTTAACCGTTTTTATCACGGCTTTTGGTTTA
>JAFLSL010000030.1 GCA_022510985.1 Ruminococcus sp.
AGCGTAGTCAACCCATTTTTTCAGCTGGTCATATGTGTAGGCTGAGCCTGTCGGGTTGTTGGGTGAGCAGAGATAAATTATATCAGCCTTAACATTCTCGTCAGGCATAGCGGCAAAGCCGTTTTCCTCGTTAGAATCAGCGTAAACAATTTTTCTGCCCGCCATAATATTGCTGTCCACATAAACGGGATATACGGGATCGGTTACGAGAACGGTATTATCTTTGCCGAAGATATCTCCGATGTTACCGCAATCGGACTTTGCTCCGTCAGAAATAAAAATCTCGTCAGCACAGATTTCCACACCAAAGCCTTTGTAATAATCAGCTACAGCCTGACGCACAAACTCATAGCCCTCGTAATCAGGATAGCCCTTAAAGGTTTCCTTTACTCCAAGCTCATCTGCACCCTTTTTCCTCGCCTCAACCGCAGCAGGAGCTAGAGGCAGAGTAACGTCACCGATACCGAGCTTAATAACCTTTTTATCAGGATTTTTCGAGATATACTCATTAGTTCTCTTCGCTACCTCGGCAAAAAGGTAGTTAGGAACTAAGTTATCAAAATCAGAATTAATCTTCATAAAATTACCTCCACAAAACTATTTTCCATCCATAATTTTATGCAATTATTTATCGAGAGATGCTTTAACAAACTCCCTGAAAATCGGATGAGCACTGTTCGGACGTGATTTGAATTCAGGATGGTACTGAACGCCGATGTAAAATTTATGGTCAGGAATTTCTACAGTTTCAACGAGCAAGCCGTTAGGAGAAACACCTGTAATACTCATACCCTTTTTCTCAAATTCATCGCGGTATTTATTATTGAATTCCCAACGATGGCGATGACGCTCGGAAATTTCCTTCTTGCCGTAAGCACGCTCCATAATTGAGTTCTTTTTAATTACGCAAGGATATGCTCCGAGACGCATTGTTCCGCCCATATCCACAACGCCCTGCTGTTCAAGCATAAGGTCAATAACATTGTGCTCGCCATCGGGAGTGAACTCGCTGGAGTTTGCGTCGCTGTAGCCGAGCACGTTACGTGCGTACTCAATAACAGCAGTCTGCATACCGAGGCAAATTCCGAGGTAAGGAATGTTGTTCTCTCGAGCATACTGAGCGGCTTTTATTTTACCCTCAACTCCGCGGTTTCCAAAACCACCCGGAACTAAGATACCGTCAACGTCACCCAAAAGCTCATCTACGGTATATTCTGTGATAAGCTCTGTATCTACCCATTTAATATCCACAAATGCCGCATTTTCATAGCCCGCGTGGCGAAGAGCCTCGGCTACGGAAAGATAAGCGTCGTGAAGCTGAACATACTTACCGCAAAGAGCAATTTTGCAATTTTTGTTTCTGCTTTCAATACGGGCAAGCATTTCTTTCCATTCTTTCATCTGACCCTTAGGAGCATCTAAGTTAAGCTCACGGCAAACAACGTCACAGAAGTTGTTTTTCTCAAGCATCATAGGTGCCTCGTAGAGAACAGGAATAGTAATGTTCTCAACAACACAATCGGGCTTAACATTACAGAACATCGCAATTTTCTTAAAAATACTTTCCTCTAAAGGCTCGTCACAGCGAAGCACGATAACGTCGGGATTGATACCGATCGAACGAAGCTCCTTAACGGAATGCTGAGTAGGCTTGGATTTATGCTCCTCACTTCCGCGGATATACGGAACCAAAGTAACGTGTATAAATAAGCTGTTTTCAAGTCCAACCTCTAAAGAAACCTGACGGATAGCCTCAAGGAAAGGCTGGGATTCAATATCACCCACCGTACCGCCGATTTCGGTAATAACAACATCAGCGTTGGATTTTTCTCCAACCTGATATATAAATGACTTAATCTCGTTTGTGATATGAGGGATAACCTGAACTGTATCGCCGAGGTAATCTCCGCGGCGTTCCTTTTCAAGCACATTAGAATATACCTTACCTGTAGTCAGGTTAGAAAACTTATTGAGGTTTTCGTCGATAAAACGCTCGTAGTGGCCGAGGTCAAGATCGGTTTCTGCACCGTCCTCGGTTACATAAACCTCGCCGTGCTGATACGGGCTCATTGTACCCGGATCGACATTGATATACGGGTCAAGCTTTTGTGCTGCTACTTTAAGTCCCCTGTCCTTTAAAAGACGTCCCAAGGACGCAGCTGTAATACCCTTGCCAAGTCCTGATACTACTCCGCCTGTTACAAATATGTATTTAGTCATCGTTTTACCCCCTTAAATTTTAATCACACCGTCAAAGGTCTTTTCAGCCTCGCCGGTCATATAAACAGTGTCGTCTGTATAATTAATTACAAGGTCTCCTCCTCGGAGTTTCACTGTAATATCCTCACCTTTTTTGCAGAAACCGTTTTCACAAGCAGCAACCGCAACCGCACAGGCTCCTGTTCCGCAAGCCCATGTTTCGCCCGAGCCGCGTTCCCAAACTCGCATTTTAATAGTATGGTCGTTGAGAATTTTTACAAACTCTGTGTTAACACGCTCGGGGAATATCGGATCGTTTTCAAACAGCGGTCCGATTTTTTCGATTTCAAGACCGTCAACGTTATCAACGAAAACTACGCAATGCGGATTACCCATAGATACGCAGGTTACGTTGTAGTCCTCACCGCCGATAGTGATTTTTTCATCAATCATCTTATCCTTGTCGCATTTAACGGGAATGTTCTTCGGGTCAAGCTCAGCTTTACCCATAGATACACGGAGCGATGTTACCTCGCCGTCCTGTGTAAATGCTTTGAGATGCTTTATACCGCTTAGGGTTTCAATGGTGATTTCGTTCTTTTCTTTTATGTCGAGCATATTGTGGTCAAAAAGGAATTTACCTACGCAGCGAATACCGTTACCGCACATTTTGCCCTCACTACCGTCGAGGTTAAACATACGCATTTTCGCGTCCGCAACCTCTGAAGGACATACGAGGATAATTCCGTCGCCGCCTATTCCGAAGTGACGGTCGGAAAGTCTTACCGCAAGTGCCTCGGGGTTATTAATTTCCTGATTAAATGTGCTGCAATAGATATAGTCGTTACCCGCACCCTGCATCTTGGTAAACTTGAGCTGCATTTTCTCGGATCTCATATTGTTAATATCAACAAGCTCTGTACTAACCTGAGAATAACGACTTCTTAAACAATCCGCAAGAGCATTAGCCGTATCGAGCGAGGTCAGACACGGAATATTTCTCTCAACTGTTTTACGTCTGATTTTTACCGAATCACGGGTCGGGATTCTGCCCTTAGCGGAGGTTGAGATTACGTACTGAACCTTTCCGCTTTCGATAAGGGTAATGGTATTGTTATGCTCACTTTCGTGAATCTTGCTTACAACCACAGCATCAATATTATAGGACTTGAGCACATTCGCCGTACCCTCGGTAGCGTAAATGGTAAAGCCCATATCGGCGTACTTCTTAACAATATCGCCGATTTCTCCCTTGTCGGAGTCACGCACGGTTACGAACACACCGCCGCCGCGTTTCATTTTATAGCCTGCACCGATAAGTCCCTTATACAGAGCCTCTTCCAAAGTTCCCGCTACGCCTAAAACCTCGCCGGTGGACTTCATTTCGGGGCCTAAGTGGTTATCAACATTGATAAGCTTTTCAAAGCTGAACACAGGAACCTTAACCGCATAGTACGGAGATTTCTTATAAAGTCCTGTGCCGTAACCCATATCCTTGAGCTTTTCGCCGAGCATAGCCTTTGTTGCCAAATCAACCATCGGAACGCCCGTTACCTTGCTGATATAAGGAATTGTACGCGATGAACGCGGGTTAACCTCGATTACGTTAAGCTCGCCGTTATAAACGATATACTGTATATTTACAAGTCCCTTGGTTTTGAGTGAAAGTGCAAGATTTCTCGTAGCCTCTATAATTACGTCAATCATTTCATCGGTTACGTTCCACGCGGGATAAACCGCAATAGAGTCGCCCGAGTGAACTCCTGAACGCTCAACATGCTCCATAATACCCGGAATAAGAATATCCTCGCCGTCACAGATTGCGTCAACCTCAAGCTCAGTACCCATAAGGTATTTATCAATAAGAATCGGGTTCTCAATTTCCTGAGCAAGAATGATTCCCATATATTCCTCAACGTCAGCCTCGTTGAACGCAATAATCATATTCTGACCGCCGAGCACATAAGACGGACGAAGTAAAACAGGATAGCCGATTTTATTCGCTGCGTCTAAAGCTTCCTCAAGCGTCATAACCGTAACACCCTTAGCACGGGCGATATTATGCTGTTCAAGAAGTGCGTCAAAACGTTCTCTGTCCTCTGCCATATCAATAGCGTCATAGGATGTTCCGAGAATATTAACACCGTTTTCATCAAGGAACTGAGTAAGCTTGATAGCGGTTTGTCCGCCGAATGCCACAACAACGCCGTAGGGCTTTTCTGTTGCGATAATACCCATAACGTCCTCGGTGGTTAAAGGCTCAAAGTAAAGTCTGTCGGCGGTATCAAAGTCGGTTGATACAGTTTCGGGGTTGTTGTTTACGATAACAACCTCATATCCCGCTTTCTTTAACGCCCATACGCAGTGTACGGAGGCGTAGTCGAACTCGATACCCTGACCGATACGAATCGGACCTGAGCCGAATACGATAACGGTCTTTTTGTCGCTGTTTCTTTCTTTTATAAATTCTTCCGCCTCGTTCTCCTTATCGTATGTAGAATAGAAGTACGGAGTCTCGGCGTTAAATTCCGCCGCACAGGTATCAACCATTTTATAAACAGGCACAATCGGATTTTCAACCTTTTGTGAGCTGAACTTTTCGATAGTGCGGTCTAAGAAACCAACTTCCTTAGCCTGTCTGTATAAATCATCGGTAAGCTTTTCTGTTTTAAGTGCCTCGCCTACCTTTGCGATATTAATTAACTTTTCTAAGAACCACTCGTCAATGAGTGTGATTTCGTGGATTTTATCTACGGAAATACCACGCTTTAACGCCTCGTAAACACAGAACATACGAAGGTCGTCGCAAATGCTCAGGCGGTCAATAAGAGATGCATCGCTCATACCTTCAAACATCTCGTCATCCATAGTGTCGTGAGAAATTTCAGCACCGCGGACAGCCTTCATCATAGCCTGCTCAAAGGTCGGAGCAATAGCCATAACTTCGCCCGTAGCCTTCATCTGTGTACCCAAAGAACGCTTAGCGTAAACAAATTTATCAAACGGCCATTTCGGAAGCTTAACTACAACATAGTCGAGTGCAGGCTCAAAGCAAGCGTAGGTCGAGCCGGTAACGGCGTTTTTTATTTCGTTAAGAGTATAGCCGATTGCGATTTTAGCGGCAACCTTAGCGATAGGATAACCTGTCGCCTTGGACGCAAGTGCCGATGAACGTGATACACGGGGGTTAACCTCAATTACAGCGTACTCAAAGGTTTCGGGATTTAATGCGAACTGACAGTTACAACCGCCCTCAACCTTAAGTGCGGAAATAATATCAAGTGCCGCAGATCTGAGCATCTGGTATTCCTTATCGGCGAGTGTTACAGCAGGGGCGATTACGATTGAGTCGCCTGTATGAACGCCGACAGGGTCAAAGTTTTCCATTGAACAAACGGTAATTACGTTTCCGATAGAGTCACGCATTACCTCAAATTCAATTTCCTTCCAACCCGAGATACATTTCTCGATAAGGCACTGTGTAATCGGCGAAAGCTCAAGACCATTTGAGGTGATTTCTCTGAGTTCTGCCTCATTCTCTACAATACCGCCGCCTGTACCGCCGAGCGTAAACGCAGGACGAACAATTACAGGGTAGCCGATTTCGTCAGCAAACTTAACCGCTGCCTCAACATCGTTAACTACCGTTGACGGAATGACAGGCTGATTGATTTCAAGCATAGTATCCTTGAACATCTGTCTGTCCTCTGCCTTGTCGATAGTTTCGGGAACTGCTCCGAGGAGCTTTACTCCGTACTTATCTAGAAAACCTTCCTTTGCAAGCTGCATAGAAAGTGTAAGTCCGGTCTGACCTCCTAAGGTTGAAAGAAGTGAGTCCGGTCTTTCTTTTATAATAATACGCTTTACGATTTCTAAAGTAAGCGGTTCAATATAAATTTTATCCGCCATAGCGTTATCTGTCATAATAGTCGCAGGGTTTGAGTTTACGAGAATAACCTCTAAGCCCTCTTCCTTTAACGCACGACAAGCCTGAGTTCCCGCATAGTCGAACTCCGCTGCCTGTCCTATAACAATCGGACCTGAGCCGATAACCATAACTCTTTTAATATCAGGTTTCAATGGCATAATATCATTCCTTCACACTAAAATTCAGTATCAGTCTTTGTTTTCCTTAATTAATTCTATAAATCTGTCGAATAAAAACGCTGTATCCTTAGGACCGCCGCAAGCTTCGGGGTGGAACTGAACGGAAAAAGCGGGCATATCTTTATAATTAACGCCCTCGCAGGTTCCGTCGTTACCGTTTACAAAGCTCACCTCGGCATTTTCGGGAAGTGAATCGTTTATTACAGCGTAGCCGTGGTTCTGAGATGTGATATAAACTCTGTCAGTCGCAAGCTCCTTAGCTGGCTGGTTAGCTCCGCGGTGACCATAGTGGAGTTTTTCGGTTTTAGCACCCTGAGAAAGAGCCAAAAGCTGGTGACCGAGACAAATTCCGAATGTAGGAATTTTATGAGTGCAAAGCTCTTTGAGTGTTTTGATAGCTTCAACGTTTTCCTCGGGATCTCCGGGGCCGTTTGAGAGCATAATTCCGTCAGGATTAAGAGCCAGAATTTCTTCAGCTGAAGTATTATAAGGTACAACTGTAAGGTTACAACCTCTCTTTACAAGCTCTCTGCCTATATTGTGCTTTGCACCGTAGTCGATTAAAACTACATTATGCTCGGGATTTTCAGCATTAAAGCTTTGTCTTTCGGAGATTGAGGTTGAGGCAACTGCCTTTGTAACCTTGTAAGGCTTAATCTCCTCAACATCCTTTTCAAGATTATCAAGTGTATAGGTAAGCTTGCAGTTCATAACACCGTACTCACGCACAATTCGCGTGAGTGCTCTTGTATCAATATCGTAAAGTCCGGGAATATCGGCACTTTTTAAAAAAGTGTCAAGATCACCCTCACAACGAAAGTTGCTGGGAGCTTGGCACCAGTTACGAACGATATAGGCTTTTAAAGAGGGAGCGGCACTCTCAAAATCAGAGGGAATTACTCCGTAGTTTCCGATAAGAGGGAATGTCTGAATAACGACCTGTCCAAAATAACTGGGGTCGGTAAGTGTTTCAAGATAACCCGTCATTGCAGTTGTAAAGACAAGTTCTCCTGTAGTTTCTTTTTCAGCTCCAAAGGCTTTGCCCTCGAAATATGTGCCGTTTTCCAAAATAAGATATGCAACGCGGCTCATAAAATCTTCCTTTCAATAAGTTTCTTAGTTCTGATAGGTTCGTATAACCTGCTTGGCAATATTGAGTCTGCTCGTTCGCATATTCATCGCCTGCTTTTCAAGGTAGCGATGTGCCTGTGCTTCCGTCATAGATAAGCACTGAATAAGCAACAGCTTTGCACGGTTAATAACCTTAATTTCCTCAAGCTCGTTTTTAAGCTTTTCGTTTTCCTTTTCCGCCGCGGTAAGCCTGTCCTTAAAGGCGGCAGAATAGGTAATGTAATTTTTAAAAAGTTTTCGGTTAAGAGGTTTTGAAACAACAAGTACACCGTAGCTGTCCATCATATCAAAGACCTCAATCGCCTTTTCCTTTGCTACGACTAAAATTATGCAAGCCTTAGTTTTCCTCGAGCAATACGCGGAAAACTCAAGTCCGTTTTCACCGCAAAGCGGAGCGTTTATAACGATAAGCTCAAAGGAGTTATTACTGAGCTTTTCTTTAGCGTCCTCAACGCTCAAAGTGCACTGCACCTCGTCGTAGCCCTCACCCTCAAGAAGAGAGGTAACAGCTTTTATACTTGCTTCGGTTTTGGAGATAATTAACGCGTTTTTCATAAAATCCACCATCGTATTATTCCATCATACTATTTTAGTCTATTTATGTTTAAAAGTTATTGCATATTAGAAATATAAAAAAATTATTTTCAGAAGTTTTTAATATATGTAACACTCATACGTATAATCACATATTGTATATAGAAAATAAACGCTTTGCAGTATGATACTATTGACAAATTTTCAAATTAGTTATATACTTGCAATTGATGACACAGCAACGGTGCTGTGGGCTTTGGCTCACAGCACCCATTTTTATTTATAAGGAGAATGGAAAATGATTAATGTACCCGAATTATTCGGACGGAACGTCTTTAACGACGACGTAATGAGAGACAGACTTCCCAAGCCTATCTACAAGGCTCTGAAGAAAACTATTCAGGACGGTGCGTCGCTTGACGAAAGCGTTGCAAACGCAGTAGCTCACGCAATGAAGGAATGGGCTATCGAAAAAGGCTGTACTCACTACACTCACTGGTTCCAGCCTCTGACAGGCGTAACCGCCGAAAAGCACGACAGCTTTATTAACCCCGACGGTGACGGAAAGGTTATTATGACCTTCTCCGGCAAGGAGCTTATCAAGGGCGAGCCTGACGCGTCCTCATTCCCCAACGGCGGTATTCGTGCAACATTTGAGGCAAGAGGATACACAGCGTGGGATCCGACTTCACCGGCATTTGCCAAAGACGGAACCTTATATATCCCGACAGCGTTCTGCTCATACACCGGCGAGGTTTTAGATAAGAAAACTCCGCTACTTCGTTCAATGGAAAGAATTTCCAAAGAGGCAGTTCGTATTCTTCATCTTTTCGGCAAAACAGACGTTACTCGTGTCGTTACAACTGTAGGTCCCGAGCAGGAATACTTCCTTATTGATAAGGATATGTATAACGCACGTCCAGACCTAATTTATACAGGACGCACATTGTTCGGAGCAAAGGCTCCTAAAGGTCAGGAGCTTGATGACCATTACTTCGGCTCAA
The DNA here is from genome assembly GCA_022510985.1 of Ruminococcus sp. GTDB lineage: Bacteria > Bacillota > Clostridia > Oscillospirales > Acutalibacteraceae > Ruminococcoides. The sequence goes on from JAFLSL010000030.1 coordinate 8,976, forward strand.
TCAAAACAAGAGTAA
>JAFLSL010000300.1 GCA_022510985.1 Ruminococcus sp.
AGTTCATCGGGAAAGCAATAACCTCGCGGATATTCTCTTCCTCAGTTAAAAGCATAATCATACGGTCAACACCGGGAGCCATACCTGCGTGAGGCGGTGCACCGTACTGGAATGCTGTATAGAGCGACTTGAATTTATCTCTGAGTTCATCTTCGCTGTAGCCGGCGATTTCAAACGCCTTAACCATAATATCGAGGTCGTGGTTACGAACTGCACCGGAAGAAAGCTCAACGCCGTTACATACGATATCGTACTGATAAGCTAAAATATCGGTCGGCTTTTTATTTAAAAGTGCGTCCATACCGCCCTGCGGCATTGAGAACGGGTTATGGGTGAAGATTGTTTTTCCGTCCTCGTCGATTTCGTACATCGGGAAATCTACGATAAAGCAAAGCTCAAAACGGCTTTTGTCGATAAGGTCAAGTCTTGTTGCAACTTCGGTTCTTATCTGACCTGCAAGCTTAGGAGCAATAGCGTAGCTGTCGGCAATAAAGTAAATTACGTCGCCTGCCTTCGAGCCGTTACGCTCGATAAGCTCCTCGCGGTCGCCGGGCTTTAGGAATTTATCAATCGGACCGTCAAAGGTTAAATCTTCTCTTACCTTAACATAGCCGAGACCCTTCATTCCGATTGAGAGGGCAAACTCTTCCATTTTCTTGAACCACTTTTTGCTCTGTCCTGCGGCATTCGGAACATTAATTGAACGAACGCATTTTTTCTTAAACGGAGCAAAATCGGTTTCAACAAACATATCGCTGATTTCTTTAATCTCAAGCGGGTTTCTTAAATCGGGTTTGTCGGTACCGTATTTAAGCATAGCCTCTTCAAACGGAATACGCTTAAACGGAGCAGGGCTTACCTTTTTGTCGGTGAATTTTGTAAAGGTATCGTAAAGCACCTTCTCTGCAACATCGAAAACATCTTCCTGAGTTGCGAATGCCATTTCAAAATCGAGCTGATAGAACTCTCCGGGACTTCTGTCTGCACGAGCGTCCTCGTCACGGAAACAAGGTGCAATCTGGAAATATTTATCAAAACCCGAAACCATTAAGAGCTGTTTAAAAATCTGCGGAGCCTGCGGAAGAGCATAGAACTTACCCTTATGCTTACGGCTCGGAATAAGATAATCACGTGCTCCCTCGGGAGATGAAGTCGAAAGAATCGGGGTATTAATCTCGGTAAAGCCAAGCTCGTTCATCTTGCTACGCATAAAGCTTACAACCTGTGAGCGGAGAAGGATATTGTTATGAACTTTAGGATTACGCAAATCGAGGAAACGATAACGAAGTCTTACGTCTTCGTTGGTATTCTTTGAGGTTGCAACCTCAAAGGGAAGCTCGTTTTTGCACTTGCCGAGCACCTTAATATCATCGGTATGAACCTCAACGTAGCCTGTAGCGATTTTCGGATTGATGGTATCCTCGCCACGCTTTACAACCTTACCGCTGAGAGTAACAGTACACTCACGGTTAATGTTTTTAAGCAGATTATCGTCGTGAACAACAACCTGAAGTACGCCGTACTCGTCGCGGATATCGAGGAACATTACGCCGCCGTGGTCACGGATATTTTCTACCCAACCGGCAACTCGAACTTCCTGATCGATATTTTCTTCTCTTAGCTGACCGCAGTTTACTGTGCGGTACATATTCTCCATAATCATATATCTCTATCCTTTCACGGTATTTTTCTTTAGAATTCTTGCATAAATTCAGGGTTTTTACAGGCTTTAAATCAGCTTGCAGATAAAAATACCCCTATTTTCGCATTATCAATCGATAGTATACCATATTTTTACTTTTCAATCAAGCGAATATTGGAATTTTATTGTTAAACTACAATTGAAAACGGGATAAATTTATGTAGTAGATTTCATTTTTAATTAAAACAAGGCAG
>JAFLSL010000301.1 GCA_022510985.1 Ruminococcus sp.
AACCCGACAGGCTCAGCCTACACATATGATCAGCTGAAAAAATGGGTTGACTACGCTAACAAAAACGATGCGGTTATTCTTTATGACGCTGCGTACGAGGCGTTTATTACCGAAGATATTCCTCGCTCAATTTTCGCTGTTGAAGGAGCAAGAACCTGTGCGATAGAAATGTGTTCACTGTCAAAAACCGCAGGCTTTACCGGAACACGCTGCGGATATACAGTAATTCCTAAGGAGCTTGAACGCGACGGTCATAACATCTACAAGCTTTGGTATCGCCGTCAGGCTACTAAGTTTAACGGTGTTTCCTGGCCTGTTCAGTGTGCTGCGGCTGCAGTTCTCAGCGAAGAAGGACAAAATCAGATTAGGGAAAACATTGCGTACTATCAGGAGAACGCACGTATAATTTCCGAAGCTATGGACGAGTTAGGCATCTATTATACAGGCGGAAAAAACTCGCCGTATATCTGGCTTAAATGCCCGAACGGTATGGGTAGCTGGGAGTTCTTTGATTATCTTCTTGAGAATGCCAATGTGGTCGGCACTCCGGGTGAAGGCTTCGGCAACAACGGAGCAGGATATTTCAGATTAACTTCCTTCGGCGACAGAGAAAATACAATCGAAGCCGTAGAAAGAATAAAGAAATTATTAAAATAATATTATTTAATGCAAAAAGGCTGTCACAGAACTTAATCGTTCTGAGACAGCCTTTATATTTAACATTTAACAAATTAATTAAAATTTTATAAGCTCAGTTACATAATCGTGAAGCTTATCTATTGCAACTCTTTCTTGCTCCATAGTGTCGCGGTTACGAACAGTAACACAGTTATCCTCGAGAGAGTCGAAGTCATAGGTAATGCAAATCGGAGTGCCTATTTCGTCCTGACGGCGGTAACGCTTTCCGATTGAACCGGCGTCATCGTAATCAACCATAAAGTCTTTGCTGAGGCTATCGAACACCTCGCTTGCTTTTTCGCCGAGTTTCTTTGAGAGCGGAAGAACCGCTGCCTTAAACGGTGAGAGAGCGGGGTGAAGTCTGAGAACAGTTCTTGTATCCTTTTCGTTTACAACCTCTTCGTCATATGCCTCTGTCATAATAGCAAGGAAAAGTCTTTCTACGCCGAGCGAAGGCTCGATAACGTACGGAATATATTTCTCGTTTGTCTGAGGATCAAAATATTCAAGACTCTTACCGCTTGTGTTGATATGCTGTGTGAGGTCGTAGTCCGTTCTGTCGGCAATACCCCAAAGCTCGCCCCAGCCGAAGGGGAAGAGGTACTCGAAGTCGGTTGTTGCTTTACTGTAGAAACAAAGCTCCTCTTGATCGTGGTCGCGGAGTCTTAAATTCTCTTCCTTAATATTAAGAGAATACAGCCAGTCGCGGCAGAAACTTCTCCAATAATCAAACCATTCAAGGTCTGTTCCGGGTTTGCAGAAGAATTCAAGCTCCATCTGCTCAAACTCTCTTACACGGAAAATAAAGTTACCCGGAGTAATTTCATTACGGAAACTTTTACCAATCTGTGCAACACCGAACGGAACTTTTTTACGGCTCGTTCTCTGGATATTTGCGAAGTTAACGAAAATACCCTGAGCAGTTTCAGGTCTGAGGTAAAGTTCGTTTTTTGTATCCTCGGTAACGCCCTGGAAGGTCTTGAACATAAGGTTAAACTGACGGATATCGGTGAAGTTTTTCTTTCCGCAGTTAGGACAGCAGATACCCTTTTCGTTAATATAGTCCGTCATCTGCTCGTTTGACCAACCGGCAACATTTGTGCCGTCAAAATCCTCGATCAGATTGTCTGCTCTGTGGCGTGTCTTGCAGTCCTTGCAGTCCATCAGAGGATCGGAAAAGCCGCCCAGATGACCGGAAGCGACCCATGTCTGCGGAT
>JAFLSL010000302.1 GCA_022510985.1 Ruminococcus sp.
TTTATGGAGTAATCAAAACTTTCTCTTCTCTTGTCTTGAATATATTTTATCATAAAATTATAAAATGTCAACAGTTTTTTTAATTTTTTTTAAAAAAAATTATTAAATTTCCTAAAATCGACAAATTATAATGCTTGACGAAGATAAATAAGTAGTGTAAAATTAATATATACTAATCGGAGATGCAATATAATAGTTATGGATAATTCTTTTTCACCCGACCTTATCACACTTATTGACGAGCAAGGTACGGAACATAATTTTGAAATACTGGACGAGATAGAAGAAAACGACACCCGCTACTTTGCACTTATGCCTGTTTATGAAACAGGAGCCGATATGCTGTCAAGCAGCGGAGAATATACTATTCTTGAGGCGGTCGAAGAAAACGGCGAGGAGCAACTCGCGGAAATTGAGGATGACGAGCTTAAACTTCGGCTTTCGAGAATTTTTGAGGAACGTTTTAACGATGTTTTTTACGAATAATATCGAAGTGACTTATATAATATAAAGTTTTTAAACTAAAATTTTCCTGCCTGATTCGTGTATGCAATTAAAATAACCCTACAACTTTTAAATCGGGAGCTTTTCTCTTTTTGCGGTGTGCAGACCTCTCCTTCGGGAACGTTGGGAGTACTAAAACAAAAAGGCGGCACCCACCTGTCCTTTGGTAGGCAGGTTATTAAATATTGCTTTCGATCAGGCGGGGTTTCATTTTTATTTTTGGAGTAATGAGTATGAAGATTTCTGTTTTAGGCACAGGACGTTGGGGCAGCTGTATTGCCTGGTATCTTGATAAAATCGGAAACGAGGTTGTTTCTTGCGGGCTTGAAAGTGCACCGGATTTTAAACAGCTTTTTGAGACGCACAAAAATGATTACCTGACCTTTCCTAAGTCTATTGAGGTTACCTCTAATCTTGAATATGCTATAGCGAGAGCTGAGGTTATTATTATTTCAATTTCTTCACAGTACCTCAGAGATTATATGCAGAATATCAGTAAATACGATTTAACCGGAAAAACCTTTGTGCTTTGTATGAAGGGCGTTGAGGAAAAGACGGGTAAAAGACTCACTGAGGTTATGAATGAGTTTATTGACGAAGAAAAAACGCCTGTTGCGATTTGGGTAGGCCCCGGACATCCGCAGGATTACGTTAAAGGTATTCCGAACTGTATGGTAATAGACAGTAAAAATGACGAAGTTAAGGCAAAATTAGTAAACGAATTCTCTTCTGATTTAATCAGATTTTACATAGGAACGGATTTAATCGGAAACGAAATAGGTGCCGCTGCTAAGAATGTTATCGGAATTGCGGCGGGTATGCTCGACGGACTTAATATGACTTCGATAAAGGGAGCTCTTATGTCGAGAGGTACAAGGGAAGTCAGCAGGCTTATTAAAGCTTGCGGCGGCTCAGAGATGAGTGCGTACGGACTTTGCCACCTCGGCGATTACGAGGCTACCCTATTTTCCCCTTGGAGCCATAACAGAAAATACGGAGAGGATCTTGCAAAGGGAATTAAATTTAATAAGCTTGCAGAAGGTGTTATGACCTCAAAAGCACTTAAAAAGCTCGCTGACGAAAAAAATGTTGATATTCCGATTATATCGGGTGTTTACAATGTTCTTTTTAACGGTCAAGAGATTAAAGCCGAGCTTTCAAAGCTTTTTATCAGAGATGTTAAATCGGAATTTTGATTGGAGAAAAAATGAAAACTGCAATTGTTTATTACTCAATGAGCGGTAACACTGAATTCATTGCTAAAAAAATTGCTGATAAAATTTCAGCCGACTTGATAAAAATCGAGCCTGAAAAAGCTTATCCCAGCAAAGGATTACGTAAATTCATTTGGGGCGGAAAAAGTGCATTTATGGGAGATACTCCAAAGCTTC
>JAFLSL010000303.1 GCA_022510985.1 Ruminococcus sp.
GGTTCCTTCCTGTGAGTTCTTCCCGATGGAGGCTGTTCGTACAAATGTTGAGGGTACTGATAATATGTTGCACGCGGCAATTGATTGCGGCGTAAAGCGTGTTGTATGCCTTTCGACTGACAAGGCAGCTTATCCGATTAATGCTATGGGGATTTCCAAAGCGATGATGGAGCATGTTATTTATGCCAACGCACGCGTAGCGGCAGAACGCGGAGGTACGGTTATCAGCTGTACCCGTTACGGAAACGTTATGTGTAGTCGCGGCTCGGTTATCCCGCTGTTCATCGACCAGATTAAGGCGGGCAACCCGATTACGATTACCAATCCCGATATGACCCGGTTCCTGATGAATCTTGACGAGGCGGTTGACCTTGTTAAGTTTGCATTTGAGCACGCGAATCCGGGCGATTTGTTTATTCAGAAAGCTGATGCTTCGACTATCGGCGTACTTGCACAGGCAGTTCAGAAGCTGTTCGGTGATACGGGTACGCAGATTATCGGCACACGTCACGGCGAGAAGCTGTATGAAACCCTGATGACCCGTGAGGAACGTCTTAGAAGTGAAGATATGGGCGACTACTACCGCGTAGCAGCGGACAGCCGTGACCTCAACTATGATAAGTTCGTTGTCAAGGGACAAGTTGCCACCGAGGCGGACGAGTCCTACACCAGCCACAATACCAATCTTCTCGATGTAGATGGTACGGTTGAGAAGATTCTGACTACAGACTACGTAAAAGAGGCCTTGAGATAGTTTTTATGCACCGTCAGAGCCGGAAAAACACCTGGAAGCACAATACGGTGATTGGCAAACCTTACCTCCGGAAGAGGAGAGAGATGGTCACGGTGATATTATTATTGATTTTGAAAACGACTACACTATGTACCAAAGTGAAGAGTTGCGAGCACGAAAGAATAAATAGCTATATAAGGAGAATTAGATGAAAATAAACAGATTGTATAATATTGTGTTTTTTAGATAAAAGAGGGGTGACAGATTTAATGGAAAAGAGCAAAATTTTGACAGACGGACAGACAAACAGAGGTTTTATCACAGTGGCTACCGGAAACATCTATTACTATGAGTTAGCAGCTAATCTGCTTAAATCATATAAATATACGACAAAAAAGCAAATGCCCTTTGCGATAATATGCGATGAAGAGAATGAGTACACAGAATTATTTGATGTTGTTATAGTAACAAAAGAAGTGTTCAGATCTTATCTGGATAAACTATTGTTACTGAAACTTTGTCCTTTTGATGAAAACATATTTATTGATTCTGACATATTAGCATATAATGATTTAAATAATTATTGGGAATTTTTTCAAGATGCGACGGATTTCTCTTCTATCGGTGAAAATTTTGAGTTACATGATGATGGTGCATGGTATAATGTCGAGGATATTGGTGAATTTGGGAATAAGATTACATATAAGGTTAGAGTTCATATGGGGGTTTGTTTTATTCGAAAAAGCCCACATTTGGATAAGTTGTATAATGATTGTATAGATATTCTAAATAATTATGATAAACTCTATTTTCATACTTGTCCAAATAATAAAGACGAAGCGACACTGGGTGTAGCGATGCCAATGAATAATATGAAAGCAACTTTGGAAACTCCTGAGAGTATGGGTTTTTTGCGGTGTTTAACTTCTGTATCGGCTAATATTATCAAAAAGCGTTTGTCGTATACAACACAATGGGGTACCAGCGTAAAGGATAACGGGTGGGTATTACACTTCGGCTCAAAGTATACCCATCAACCACTGTATAAATTTGAGGTAGAATGTCTAAACAAGCTACTCCTTAACAAACAGAATAGTTTAGTTTTCATAATAAGATATAAATTAGGAACGCGAAAACTTAGTTTGAAATTGAGTTGG
>JAFLSL010000304.1 GCA_022510985.1 Ruminococcus sp.
TTCAAGCTCTGAAAGAATTTTTTCAGCCTCTTCTTTAGTTTTGATTTTATCTTTTCCAAGATATAAAGTAGCAGAGAAAGCTTTTCTTGAACCTTTGGGGATAAATTTAGCGTCAACAGTCCAATACTCCTCAGGGTTAAATGCTCTAATCTCCTCTTCTCTGTCAACAATTATTCTGACTGCAACAGACTGAACACGTCCGGCAGACATACCCCTTCTTATCTTTTGAGAAACAAAAGGACTAAGCTTATATCCTACAAGTCTATCGAGAACACGACGAGCCTGCTGAGCGTTAACAAGATTAAGATTGATACTTCTAGGCTCGCTCATACCTTTATTAACACCTGATTTTGTAATTTCATTAAATTCTACACGATTTTTCTCGTTTAAATCTAAATCGAGTATATAAGCCAAATGCCATGAAATTGCCTCACCTTCGCGGTCAGGGTCGGTTGCAAGATAAACTTTATCCGATTCCGCAGCGTATTTTTTTATATCCTTAACAAGCGACTCTTTCCCTTTTATAATGGTATATTTAGGCTCGTAATTATTCTTTATATCTACACTAAGTCTTGCGTTAGGAAGGTCACGTACGTGACCCATAGACGCTATTACATCGTAATCTTTTCCTAAATATTTTTTAATTGTTTTGGCCTTCGCAGGCGACTCAACAATAACTAAATTAGACATATAATCCTCCATTTAAATCAATCTATAGCTTCTCCCCTGCACACACTTTATAAGCCCCCTAAGCTCAAGCATAGTAAGTATAGGAAGCAGTTTAAATACAGGCAAGTTAGTATTCTCTGAAATTTTATCAATATGAATAGGCTCAAAGCCTATTGCATAGTAAACAGTGCTTTCATCATCACTCAAATTTAAATCAGTTTTATGGACAGGAACTTCGGTAAGGTCGTAAGTTTTAAGCCCATTGATATCAGTAGGTGCTTTTCCTTTTATAGGAATGACGTCAATGATATCATCTGACGGCTGTGCCGAAATATCAAGCTCTGTTGTAACATATACGCTGTCAAAAGCGTCAATTATGTCTTTATAATCTGTAACTAAGGTCGCAACCTTATCTTTAACAAGTTTATTTGAGCCGTCAAAATGAGAATCCACAGGGCCTGCAAGGGCAAATATCTTTTTACTTGCATCTTGTTCTAAGGCGGAATTAACCGTAATTAATGAACCGCTTTTACTTCCAGCCTCTATTACAAGAATTCCATCGGATAAAGCTGAAATAATTCGGTTTCTTTGAGGAAAATGGTAGCTGTACGGCTCAGTATCAGGCGGATATTCTGAAATAACAGCACCTTTAAAAGTTATATCGCTCCTCATTTTAGCATTTTCTCTGAGGTAATCGTAATTTATACCACAGCCGAGAACGCATATTGTTACACCATCTGCCGCTAACGCACCTAAGTGTGACGAGCAGTCAACTCCGAGTGCTCCTCCGCTTACGATAGTCACTCCCGCTTTGGCAAGATTGTAAGCAAACTCGTATGAAGATTTTATTCCGTACATCGAAGCACGCCTTGTTCCGATAACAGCAATTGACATTCTGTCATCAATATCAGGCAAAGCTCCCGAAATATATAGCACAGCGGGTGGATCATCAATTTCAAACAAGCACTCTGGATATCCGGGACTGTCAATACAAACTGCGTCATAATAATAGTGATTACACTTTGCAATTATTTCTTCGGAAACGGAAAGCGGTGTACTTCTCATCTTTTCAAGCTCTTTATTTGAAAACAGTCCCGATAAACGCCACTCTTCTTCTCCACCGTTATAGAAATCTTCTATACTATCATAAATAAAAGTAAGCTGTTTTGCTTTAGGCGTACAATATCCGATTGTTTGAGAAAACCAA
>JAFLSL010000305.1 GCA_022510985.1 Ruminococcus sp.
TTTGATACCTCAAACGGCGATAATCATCTTGTTCCTTATTCCGGATATAATAATTTTGATTGTATCGGCAAACTATTTAACTTTGACGTTAAATGCAGCGGGAATAATATAAAAAGTATAACATATACCGCAAACTATGCTAAGTTTGAGATAAGCGAAACTTATTACGGAGATATAAAACTAATAGGACGTGACCGTGATGGTATTAATAAAGCTTGCAGTTCATTTACTGTAGACTATGATAACCAACCCGATTGGAAAGAGTGTGAAACAAGTAATCACCCGATTAATCTTTTATTATGTTTGAATTCAACTGATTTGGGATATACAGGAAATCTTATACTAAAACAGGAAATCCAAAAATATTATAACTATTCTATGCACAACGAAGGCAGAAAATATGACAGCGATTTTAATATAGACAAATACAATGTAAAAGAAAGCCTCGAATATCTCTATGAGGAAATGTTCTACGGAACTAATGTGGAAATTGAAGTAACCTATAACGACGGAACTGTGGAAAGCAAGAAAATGAAAATCACTTACGATCCCGAGAAATCCTCTTACGAAAAATTTGATCCCTATGTTATTTATAACATAGATTAATATACCTCCTTTATCTAATTCCTTTCCAAAGGCTGTTGCATTACAACAGCCTTTATTCTATGCAAAAGAAAAGGGTTGCCATTTGACAACCCTTAGTTTTATATTCTGACCGAAATTCCCTTATTGTTAAGATATTCTTTAAGCTTGGGTATCGGAATTTCACCAAAGTGAAACAGCGATGCAGCCAAAACCGCGTCAGCCTTGCCTTCCGTAAACGCATCATAAAAATGCTCAAGTGCACCCGCACCGCCGCTTGCGATAACGGGAATGTTAACCCTTTCGGAAACAGCTTTAGTAAGTGCCAAATCATAGCCTTTTTTCTGTCCGTCTTCGTCCATGCTTGTCAGAAGAATTTCACCGGCACCACGCTTTTCGCACTCAACAGCCCACTCAACCGCGTCAATTCCCATGGGAACTCTTCCACCGTTAATATAAACTTCCCAGCTGTCACCCTTGCGTTTAGCGTCAATCGCAACGACAACGCACTGACTGCCGAATTTAGCAGATGCCTCGTTTATAAGCTCGGGGCGTTTAATTGCTGCACTGTTAACGCTCACTTTAACCGCACCGGCTCTGAGAATTTCATTAAAATCCTCAACGCTTCTGATACCTCCGCCGACAGTAAACGGAATAAAAATCGTATCGGCAACCTTTTGCACCATATCAACGACTATATTTCTCGAATCGCTCGATGCCGTGATATCGAGGAACACAAGTTCGTCAGCACCTTGTTTATCATATTGCTTTGCACATTCAACGGGATCGCCCGCGTCAACAAGATTTACAAAGCTCATACCTTTTACAACCCTACCGTTTTTAACATCAAGACAGGGGATAATTCTTTTTGCATACATATTTATTTAACCTCACACATTTCGGAAAAATTCTTAAGCATTCTGAGTCCTACGTCTCCGCTTTTTTCGGGATGAAACTGCGTTGCCGTAACATTACCTTTACAAACGGACGCGTCAATCGTAACACCGTATTCCGTCTGCGAGCTGACAATATCCTTATCATCTGCATTTAAGTAGTAGGAGTGTACAAAATAAACGTAGGCGTTATTTTCAATCCCCTTAAAAATTCCGTCTTTATTGAGAATGTTAATACTGTTCCATCCCATATGCGGAATTTTTAAGCCATCGCCGTTTGGAATTCTTCTGATTTTACCCTTGAAAACAGAAAGTCCGTCAGTGCCTTCGCTTTCTTCACTGCTGTCGAAAAGCAGCTGCAACCCTACGCAAATTCCTAAAAACGGCTTGCCTGATG
>JAFLSL010000306.1 GCA_022510985.1 Ruminococcus sp.
GGTTTATTCCTATGTTTTCGATGCCGAGGATGCTCTTGTACGTCACAATTTCGTAAGCGGTACCCACGCTTTGACGGTAGCACTTTTCGGAGTTTTAAGACCTAATGATAAAATGCTTTGCGTAACCGGTACTCCGTACGATACCTTAAGAAGTGCTATCGGAATAGAGGGCGACTATTCCGGTTCTTTAATCGACTTTGGGATAAAATACGAAGAAGTTGATCTTAAGTCTGACGGCTCGGTCGATATAGATAAGATTAAGAATAGACTTGATGATAGTTATAAAATGGTCTATATTCAACGCTCACGAGGTTATAGCCTAAGACCTACTCTGACTTGCGATGACATAGAAACTATTGTAAAAGCAGTGAGAGATAAAAGTAAAGACATTATTATTATGCTTGATAACTGCTACGGAGAATTTGTCGAGAAAAAACAGCCGCTTTCAGTCGGTGTTGATTTAATGGCAGGCTCTCTTATAAAAAATCCTGGCGGCGGAATTGCTCCAACCGGCGGATATATAGCAGGCAGAAAAGACTTAGTTGAAATGTGTTCATATCGTCTGACAACCCCGGGAACAGGCAAAGAGCTGGGAGCAACCTTAAATGTAACAAGAGAGCTTTTTTTAGGTGCATATCACGCACCTCACGCAACAGGAGAGGCACTAAAAACTGCCGTGTTTGCTTCAGCATTATTTAAAATATTGGGCTATGAGGTTTCTCCCGAATATAACGAAAATAGGGGAGATATTATTCAGGTTATAAAGCTCGGAAATCCCGATGCACTTGAAAAATTCTGCGTAGGAATACAGCACGCGTCAGCGGTGGATAGCTTTGTAACTCCGTATCCCGACGATATGCCCGGCTATGAGGACAAGGTTATAATGGCAGCAGGAGCTTTTACTTTAGGCTCATCAATCGAACTTTCAGCTGATGCTCCGCTTAGAGAGCCATACGCTGTATGGATGCAGGGAAGTCTGAATTTTCATTCAGGAAAGCTCGGAATTATGCTTGCAGCAAATGAAATATTAAGAAACAAATAATAAATCGGGAAGATAGTTTTAAGCTATCTTCCCGATATTTATGTTGTTTTGTAAATTTATTTTCTTGCAACACCGGTATCTCTTGCCGCTTTTACAACTGCTTTTGCAACGGCTTTGCCAACTCTCTTATCAATAGCGTCGGGGATAATGTAATCGGGTGAGAGCTTATCGTCAGAAACCAACTCGGCAATTGCGTATGATGCCGCAACCTTCATTTCTTCGTTAATCTCAGTAGCTCGGCAATCTAATGCTCCTCTGAACACACCTGGGAAGCAGAGAACATTGTTAATTTGATTTGGAAAGTCCGAACGACCTGTTCCTACAACAGCTGCACCCGCCTCTTTAGCTAAATCAGGCATAATTTCAGGTGTAGGATTAGCCATAGCGAAAACAATCGGATTATCTGCCATAGACTTAACCATTTCCTTAGTAACAATACCCGGGGCGGATACACCTAAAAATACATCTGCACCAACCATAGCGTCAGCTAAAGTACCTTTTTTATGCTCGCGGTTTGTAATTGTAGCCATATAAGCCTGCTCGGAGTTCAATGTATCCAAGCCCTCGCAAACAATGCCCTTACTGTTTACAAGAATTATATCTTTAACGCCGATGTTCATAATATGCTTAGCAATTGCAATACCTGCTGAGCCTGCACCACTGATAACAACCTTGATTTCGTCAATTTTTTTGTTAACAATTTTTAGTGCGTTCATAAGTCCCGCCGCAACAATAACAGCTGTTCCGTGCTGATCGTCGTGGAAAATAGGAATATCACAGGTTTCTTTAAGTTTTCTTTCGATTTCAAAGCATCTTGGAGCGGCAATAT
>JAFLSL010000307.1 GCA_022510985.1 Ruminococcus sp.
TATAGCTTTGATCAGAAATTGAAAACATCTTGCATATATAATAAAACCACCTATACTTTGGTTGAAGATAACACGAACAGAGACGTTTGTTTTCTTTACATAATAGAAGGAGCATCATCAAAGAAACAACTTATATTACGCGATATTAAGCTTTCTGACTCGGCAATGATGTCGGTTGATAAAAGCGGAAATATCTATATTCTAAACTCCAAGGAAAAGGTGCAGGTTTATAATAAATCGGGAAAATTAATTTATACGCACGGCACAGTATTTTTCAGTATTATCCCGTTTAATGATTACACACTTGCGACAAATAACAAGGGACTTTACAAGCTTACGGCATCATCACAGACAAAGATATCGGGCGATATTGAAGATAGTGATATTTATAAAATTTCAGAAGAATATATCGGCGATACAAGCGGTAATGTTTATAAAATTTCAGACAGCGTATCGAAAATTTTAAACACAAGTGAAAAAGGATTATTCAGATTTTCCGAAACTGCTGATTATCTTGTAACTTTCTCTAAAAATACGCTTTACGCGTACAACAAATATAGCGGTGCATATGTCGAAAGTTATGATTATACAGACAAAATTTTCGCACTCGCAACATATAACGATAAAATTGTGGTCATAAAAAAGGATTCGGGTGAATATGAAAGCGAAACTGTTTCACAGACTAAAGCTTTTCCAAAACCCGAAACCGGTAACGAAAACAGCTCGCCCTTGTTAAACAACACACTGAGTCTTACAGGCAAATATATTTATGTTGACAGTGGTATGACTATTGCTCAGTTTAAAAGCAAAATCAACTATGACAGCTATGAAATAAGCTTCGGCGACAGAAAAAGCGGTAAAATAAGAACGGATATGAAAGTTGAGTTCATTAAAGGAAAAATTTCTTTGAAATACACTTTTGTGGTCAAAGGTGACGTTACCGGAGAAGGAAATGTCAATTCGCGTGACACAAGTGCAATGTTTAATCATCTGTTGAATTTTTCAAAGCTAAAAGGTGCTTTTAAACTTGCGGGCGATTTAAACGGCGACGGAAAACTAAGCAACGCGGATTTAGTAATGCTTGCAAAAATGCAGTAAATCAAAAAATTAAATCTAATAAAAAGTAAAAAAGGAAGATAAGTTTTTCTTATCTTCCTTTTTGTATTTTGAGTTTTTAGTTTTACACACCTAAAATAGACTTAACGGAAGTCTCAATTTCAGAGGTTATTTTCTCTGCGTCTGCTTGATCCTTTCCGACTGCGGTGAGATAAATTTTCATCTTAGGCTCTGTACCGCTGGGACGAACGATAACCATATTCTCTCCCTCGAGGTTGTACTGAAGAACATTGGACTTAGGAAGGTCGATTGTTTTCTCCTCGTCTGTTACGATATCCTTTTCAACACTTAAGTTATAGTCTGAATATTTAAGCACCCTATAGCCTGCGATTTCAGAAGGAACATTATCACGGATTATACTCATAATATCGTTCATTTTTGAAATACCCTCTGAGCCTTCAAACTCGTATGAGAGGGTTGTGTTTTTATAGTAGCCAAACTCCTCGTAAAGTCCGTCAATTACCTCAGCTAAGGTCTTACCCTGCTTTTTAAAGGTAGCAGCCATTTCGCAAATAAGCATAGATGCTACAACAGCATCCTTATCTCTTACATAAGAGCCTGAAAGGTAGCCGTAGCTTTCCTCAAAGCCGAATAAGTAGTTGTCCTCTTTGCCCTGCTTTTCAAGTCCGAGTATAACCTCGCCGATATACTTAAAGCCTGTCAAAACGTTTTTAAGCTCGGCTCCGTATTTTTCGCAAAGCTTTTCAACGAGCTTTGTTGAAACGATTGTCTTGACAACAACGGGGTTTTC
>JAFLSL010000308.1 GCA_022510985.1 Ruminococcus sp.
CAAGCGTTGCACTTGTATCGACTAAGGTTGCAAAGCAGTTGCGAGTAAAAGTTTCGTCGGTTTCATTAAGAAGTACAAACCGCTCGCTCGGTTTCTCTTTCAGATATTCCTTTATGAAAATCTCGTAGTCAGCCCTCGGCATAAATACATCCGCGTCATCGTCCCACGGAATAAATCCGCCGTAACGCAGTGAACCGATAAGACATCCGCCGCATAGATAGTAAGTTAGCTCGTGGCGGTCGCAAAAATCCCTAAAGTATTTTAAAATATCGAGTTCCTTTAGCTGTAAGGCTCTGAGCTGTTCATCGCTTAAATGCAATTTCTCTGCCATAATAACACCGATTATCCGTTTTTCTTTTTGAGTTTATTTTTCCAAAAAGGAATTCTGATTATACCGACCAGCGTTCCTATTCCGTAAGCGATGTGCATTATCGGGAATAAAATCGGAAGTAGGAAAAAGTGTAGGTGAATATCCCTCATTGTAAAACAGCTGACTGTATTTACAAAGTCGAACATTGAGTATAAAAGCAATAAAATCTCAAGTAAAAGAGGGGAGCCTAGGCACGCTAAAACACTGCAAAATATAATTCCCATAACGAATAAAAATGGAACAAAATGATAGTAAGAAAGGCATTTCGGTGAAACCGAAAGGGTAAGGCCTATCCATTTTCCGTTGCCGTATTTCTGCTTTATCATACCTTTGAGGCTGTTTCTTGTGTGCTGGTAGGAAATTATTTCGGGATTAAAGCAAAGTCTGAATCCTGCCTTCTGCATTCTATGGTGAATTTCGTTGTCTTCTGTTCTTGCGAGTGCCTCGTTAAAAAGTCCAACCTTGTCAAAAACCTCACGTTTATATGCTCCGTGGAAGAGCGAGTTAACGTAGCTTTTACCTTGCTGGCGTCTGTACGGAGCGATAGAGCTGCCGAACATTGAGGTTTCGACTAACAGCAGAGTTTCCTTCCAAGGTGTAGGCTCGTCTATAATATTTGGTCTGAAACCTCCGCAGATATTCTCTCCGCCCTTGAGTGTTTCAATATTTTTCTCAATAAAGTCGCTCGGAATAGATGCGTGGGCATCAATTCGTACAACCGCGTCACCGCTGTAGTTGTTGAGTACAACATTCCAGCCGCAGGGCTGTGTTTTCTTAGGATTGGAAAGTACCTTTACGTCATAAAAATCCTGCTGATTGTTTTTCTTAAAGGTTTCCATAATCTTTTTTGTGTTATCGGTGGATTTACTGTCGACTAAAATAACCTCAATCTTTTTATGGTCATAGGTCTGAGCACAAATGTCTTTTAGTAATGAGCCGAGCGAGTTTTTCTCGTTGTATGCTATTACACCTACAGTAATTATCATACCATTTTACCGTCCTTATAAAGTCTTATTAACCATTTTGACGAGTTAGCAAACGAGGTGATAAAGTATGGGATAACGTAAAGTGCAGGGATTACAAAAAAGCACGACGCTATCCAAGCCAAAAAGGTAAAGAAAAGAAATACTAAGTCTTTGCTGTGTTTTTTGTTTATTGTTTTCGCTGCGGAAAAAATCTGTGAAAAATCGTCTTCATTTTCGATGTAGAGAAATTCTGTTACAAAAAGTCTGAGCGAGCGTATAAGTGCGAAGGTTATCGCAAGTGCAAACAAAAATACCTGCAACTCAAAGAAAATTTCATTCGCTCCTACTGTAGTTAAAAGCTGTATTGAGAATAAATAAGTAATTAGTTTTACTGCAAAATAGGGAATAAGTCCGATTGTAAAATTTAGAATTATTTTAAGAGTAACAAGCAGATTAAATTGGATAGTCGAAATAAATTTATTTCTTTTAAAGAAATAAAACATATCACTGAAATCAGCTTTCTCTCCGTT
>JAFLSL010000309.1 GCA_022510985.1 Ruminococcus sp.
TGAAATTGACTCGTTTGCAAAGGGTGTAGTCGACCTTATTAAGGTTAAAATAAACGAAAAATCTGTTATCGCTAATAAAAAGGTCGTTGACTGTGCAAATCTTTTCAAAAGCGGACTTAGAATCTGTACCGTTGAACGCGGAAATGAAGGCTTTATTCCGAACGGTGATTTTGAGATTAAGCCGGGCGACGTAATTTCGATTATTTCCGAGAGCAAGGCTGCTGCAAGGCTCTTTAAAGATCTCGGTGTAATTAACGGAAAAAGTCATCATGTTCTTATTCTCGGCGGCGGTAGAATTTCCTATTACCTTGCTAAATCTCTTGCCGAGACGGGTATTAAGGTTAAAATTATCGAAAGCAATCGCCAGCGTTGTGAAAAGCTCAGCGAGATTTTGGACGATGCCGTAATTATCCACGGCAACGGTATGAATCAGGAACTTCTTATTTCCGAGGGTATTGAGCATGCCGACGCAATTGTTGCACTTATGGATACAGACGAGGAAAATATTATCGTTTCTCTTTTTGCGAAGGATGTTAACCCCGACGCTAAAATTATTACGGAAATTGATAATATCAGTTTCAGCATAATCGACAGCCTTCCGCTCGATTCCGTTGTGCATCCGAAACACCTAACGGGTAAGTACATTATCCGCTATGTTCGTGCAATGCAGAACTCGTTCGGAAGTAATATTGAAACCCTTTACTCTATTTGCAACGATCAGGCAGAAGCACTTGAGTTTAAGGCAAGAGAAGAAAATATGGCAATCGGAGTGCCGCTTTCTATGCTTGAGCTTAAATCCGATCTTCAGATTGCCTGCATAAATCGTAACGGTAAAATTATCATCCCGAGCGGTAAGGATTCGATAGAGCTCGGAGATACTGTTATTGTTGTTACAAAGCATAAAGGACTGTTTGATTTAAAGGATATACTAAAATAATCAAACGATAGGGTAAACCTATAATATAATCATAAGAGGATATTTATGAACAAAAGGACTTTAATTTATATACTTGGTTGGGTGCTTTTAATTGAAGGTATCGCTATGCAGGCGTGTACCTTAGTCGGCTTGTGGTATAAAGAAGCTACATACCGTTATTTCCTTTTTATCGGAATTGCACTTATTGTTATCGGTGCGATAGTGGTTTTAAATAAGCCGAAGCGTTTTGAAATGCAGCGTAAGGACGGATTTGCCGCAACGGCACTCAGTTGGATTATACTTTCGCTTGGAGGAGCTCTTCCGTTTTGGCTGAGCGGTTCAATTCCAAGCTTTATTGACGCTTTTTTTGAAGCTATTTCCGGATTTACAACTACGGGTGCTACTATCCTTCAGGATATTGAGGCACTCGACAATTGTATGCTGTTTTGGCGAAGCTTAAGCCACTTCCTCGGCGGTATGGGCGTTATCGTATTTTTGCTTGCACTTATTCCCAAACTCGGCGGAAATGCGGGAATCAACCTTATGAGGGCTGAATCCACAGGGCCCGAGGTTGATAAAACTATGCCCAAGCTGAGAAACTACGCAATGCTCCTTTACTCAATTTATGTTGGACTTACGGTTATAGAAACCGTACTTTTGATGTGCGGAGGAATGTACTTTTTCGACGCCGTTACAACCGCAATGTCAACCGCCGGTACGGGAGGTTTCTCCTCATATAATAACTCAATCGCATACTTTAACAGCTACTATCTTCAGGGCGTTGTATCCGTGTTTATGATGTTGTTCGGAGTTAATTTCTATGCATACATTTTAATTCTTACAAGGAAATTAAAATCCATTTTCCGTATGGAGGAGATTTGGTACTATCTCGGCATTGTCGTTGTTTCTACAGTGATTATCGCGATAAAT